>DATMES010000063.1 GCA_035556555.1 Frankiaceae bacterium | reverse complement strand
CACTCTCCGCGGCGCCCTGATGAGCAGCGCGCTGGCCTGGGAGGTCGCGAACCTCGTCATCGGCCTCGGCGTCCTGGTCTTCGGCCTCGGCGTCATCCTCCTCGCTGTCGGCCTCGTCATCCGCAAGCCCGAAGAGGTCCTCATCTCGACCGCCCCCGCGGGTACCAAGGAGGCGCTGACCGTCTGACTTCGTCCCTCCCTCCCCACGAGGCCGGCCGCTCCCCGCGGCCGGCCTCACCTTTTGGTGGGCGCGGCCTTGCCTTCGGGGAGGGACCGCTCGGCCGTGGGAGTCAGGGCAGAACGGACTATTCACACCACGGGTGCCCGCGGGAGAGGGTCGGAGACGCCCCCAGCACCCCAACGTCAGGAGCGCGACCATGCCCCGTGGCCGCACCCCGCGGTACGCCACGCCCCTCGTCGCCCTCGCCGTGGTCGTCGTGGCCCCTGCCTCGGTCGCGTACGCCACCACCGCCGACCACGCCGTCGCCGTCCGCGAGCCCGAGGTCGTCTCGCTCACCGCGGACCCGTCGGTCGTCGAGACCGGTACGGCGCCCGCCGCCATCGCGATCGCCGCGCGGCTGACCGACGGGTACGGCGTGACGTCCGTCGCGGCCCGCGTGCCGGGCGCCGAGACCGTGCCGCTGGCGCTCGTCTCGGGTACCGGCATCGACGGCACGTGGACCGGGGTCGTGACCGTGCCGGCGCTGACGGCGTACGGCCCGGTGTCCATCACCCTCGACGCGCTCTCCGCCAACGGCGCGGCGTCGTCGCCCGTCGTCGACACCGCGCTCACCGTCGCCGACCCGCTGCCGGCGGCACCCGCCGCCGTGACGGCCGTCGCGTCGGCAGGCTCGCTGGCCGTCTCGTGGCAGCCCCCGCCGGCCAACGGCGGCAGCGCCGTCACGGCGTACGACGTCACCGCCGTCCCCGCGCCAGGCAGCGACCCCTTGGCCTCGTTCCCCGCGGTCGTGAGCACCGGCGCCGACGCGCGCTCCGCGACCGTCAGCGGCCTGTCCGAGGGCACCCGCTACGTCGTCCGCGTCGCCGCGCGCAACGCCACCGGCACCGGCCCCACCGCGACCGCCGACGCGACCACCGCGCTCGGCGTCCTCACCGTGCCCGACGCGCCGACCGCGCTCGACGCCGCCCCCGCGGACCGCGCGCTCGACGTGTCGTGGACCGTGCCGGCGTCGTCCGGCGGCTCCGCGCTGACGTGGTACGAGGTCAGCGCTGTCCCCCGCGACCCGTACGTCGCGACGCCCAAGCCCGTCGTCGTGGACGCCGCGACCCCCGCCGCCACCGTCACCGGGCTGGTCAACGGCGTGGCGTACGACGTCGCCGTCACCGCCCGCAACGTCGTCGGCGCCAGCCTCCCCGCGGCCGCCGTCGCGACGCCGTTCACCGTCCCGGCCGCGCCCAAGGTCACAGGCGTCACCGCCGGCAACGCGCGCGCCGTCGTCACGTGGTCGTCGCCGCCGACCAACGGCGGCTCGCCCGTCACGTCGTACACCGTCACCGCCAACCCCGGCGGCACCGTCGCCACGCTGCCCGCGACCGCCAGGACCGCCACCATCACGCGGCTCGCCAACGGCACGCCTGTGACGTTCACCGTGAAGGCCTCGAACGCCGCGGGCGCCGGCCCCGCGTCGGCGCCGAGCGCGAGCGTCGTACCGCGGCTGCCCGCGAAGCTCACCGTCGTCACCCAGCCCGCCGCGTCCGTCGTGTACGGCTCCGCCAGCGCCGTCGTCGCGAGCCTCACCGCCGCCGGTGTCGCGCTGCCGGGTCAGCGGGTCGAGCTGTTCGCGCAGGTGCGCCCCTCGACCACGTGGCGCCGCGTCGCCGCCGGCACGACCGGCAGCACGGGCCGCGTCACGCTGCGCACCACGCTGCCCGCGACCGCCGCGCTGCGGCTGCACCACCCCGCCGGCGTCGCGCTCGCGCCCGACGTCGCCGTGCGCGCCGTCTACGTCAAGACGCGCGTGACGGCGTACCCGAGCTCGAAGAGCATCCGCCTCGGCCAGACGCTCACCGTCCGCGGCAACGTCGCCCCCGCCCACCCCGTCGGCTCCGTCGTCCGGCTGCAGCGCTACGTCTCCGGCGAGTGGCGCAACGTCGTGTCAGGCCGCATGACGACGAGCACGGCGTACCGCGTGTCGTTCCGGCCGGGTGCCGTGGCGTCGTACCCGATGCGGGTCGTCAAGCCCGCCGACGCCGACCACGCGTCCGGCATCAGCGCGAAGTGGAGCCAGACCGTCGCGCCGGAGAACGCGCGTGACATCGCCCTCGACATCCGCGCCGACGGCAGCATCACGCTCGAGACCACGCACGTCTCCGGGGTCCTCGACCAGGCGCACTCCAAGGCCAACGTCGTCGACGTGTCGGAGGGTCAGCTGGCCCGGCGGTCGGCGTACCAGAACGCGCCTGGAGGGTTCACGACGCTCGACCGGCGGATGCTCAAGGCGCTGCGGCGCATGGGCGCCGTCGGCCGCGTCACCGTCAGCGAGATCGCCGGCGGCAGCCACTCGCGCGGGTCGCTGCACTACTCGGGCCGCGCCATCGACATCAGCTGGGTGAACGGCGCGCACGTCAGCCGCGGGTCGTCGTACGGCCTCGTGCTCGACGCCTGCAGGGCGTTCGGCGCGGCGCGGATCTTCCACCCTCGCTACGACCCGTACGGCGGCCACCAGGGCCACGTGCACTGCGACTGGTAGGTCAGGACGCGCTGTCCGCGGTCGTCCCCGCAACGGTGGTGTCGGCGAACGCACAGAGGCGGACCTTCGGCTTGCGCAGCTCGGGGAGCGCGGACCGCGGTACGACCCACTTGATCTGGGTCCTCGTCTCGGACGCGGTCACCGAGGTCCGGCCACCATCGACGGCGTACCGGTAGGTGTCGGCGGGCCCGGCGTCGCGACGGCGTTCGAACGTGCGCGTCGTCCCGGCGGTGGTGACCCGCACCCGCCAGCGGTAGCCGAGCACCCGCGCGGGCTCGCCGCCCGGGTCGGTGGTGTCGAGCGTCAGCACCACCACGACGGTCTTCTTGCCCTCCGCGACGTCCACGCGGCGGATGTCCAGCGACGAAGCTGGACCCGGCGAGTCCTCGTCGGCGACGGACCGGCACGACGTCGGCGCGGCGGTAGCGGGCGTCGCGCAGAGCGCGGCCGCGACGGCGATGACCAGCAGGCGTCCCCTCATGGCGCCCGTACTTCGGCGCCGCGCCTGCCGGTCCTCCCTGCCGTACTGGATCTTCGGGTGAGCGCTACGCCGCGCTGACCTGAGCCTGCGCGAGCAGGCGGCGGGCGCTGCCGGTCTCCTCGGGGAGCACCAGCGTGACGACCTCGCCCGTGGCGCCCGCGCGGCCCGTACGGCCCGAGCGGTGCGAGAACACCTTCGACTCCGTCGGCAGGTCCGCGTGGATGACCAGCTCGATGCCGTCCACGTGCAGCCCGCGCGCCGCGACGTCGGTCGCGACGAGCACGCGTGAACGACCCTCGCTGAACGCCGCCAGCGCGCGCGTGCGCGCGTTCTGCGCGAGCCCGCCGTGCAGCGAGCCCGCGTCGACGCCGTGGCGTGACAGCTGCTTCGCGAGGCGGTCGGCGCCGTGCTTCGTACGGACGAACACGATCGAGCGGCTCAGCCCGCGCACCAGGTCGGCGATGGCGGCCGGCTTGTCGTCGCGGCTGCGGACGTCGACCAGGCGGTGCGTCACCGGCTCGGTGTCGGTCTCGGGGGCGTCGACCTCGACGAGCACGGGCTCGTTCAGGTAGCGGCGGACGAGGACGTCCACCGCGCCGTCCAGCGTCGCGGAGAACAGCATCCGCTGCCCGCCCGCCGGCACCAGGTCGAGCAGCTGCTTCATGACCGGGAGGAAGCCGAGGTCGCAGAGGTGGTCGGCCTCGTCGAGCACGGCGATCTCGATGCTGTCGAGGCTGACCGCGCCGCGTTCCATGAGGTCGATGAGACGACCCGGCGTCGCGACGAGAACGTCCACGCCGCGGACCAGGCGGGTGATCTGGCGGCCGATCGACGTGCCGCCGTAGACCGTGGCGACCTCCAGGCTCAGCGTCTGGCCCAGCGGTGCCAGCACCGTGCCGACCTGCTCGGCGAGCTCGCGCGTCGGGAGCAGGACGAGCACGCGGGGGCGCTTCTTCATGCGCTGCTTGCCGGCGACGCGCGCCAGCAGCGGCAGGCCGAACGCCAGCGTCTTGCCCGAGCCCGTCGGCGCGCGGCCGAGGACGTCGTGGCCCGCGAGCGCGTCCGGCAGCACGGCGGCCTGGATCGCGAACGGCGTCGTGATGCCGCGGTTGGTGAGCAGGCGCGTCAGCGGAGTGGGGAGGCCGGCGCTCTGGAACGACGTGGCGGCCGGCATCGGGGCCTTGGTGACCAGCGGTGCCTGCACGCGTACGGGGGCGCGGCGGGACTGCTGGGGGCGGCGCGGCCCTCGGTGGGCGCGCGGCGCAGGGCGGTGTGACGACATGCGGGTGTTGCTCCGTCCATGGAGTGGGGATCAGGCCGCGACGATGTGCTGCAAGCGCGGGGGATCCCGGACGAGAGCGTCTTTCTTCGGTACGACCGCACGGGAGCGACGGCGCCGCTCCCGTGACCTGTCCAGGGTAACAGGTGGCACCTACGATGCCTCGCGTGAGCCCCTACGTGGTCGCCTTGATGGTCGGGATGCTCGGCCTGAACTTCTTCCTGTGGAAGCGCCGCGGGCGCGGGTGGCGTACGCACGTCGACGCCTTTCTCGCCGTGCTCCAGCCGTACGTCCCGGAGCCCTTGGTCGACGCGGTGGTCCTGCAACCGGCCGGCGCCGTCGGCCGTCAGGCGCGGGCCGAGCAGGGGCGCGGGCTGCGC
Source organism: Frankiaceae bacterium (assembly GCA_035556555.1). GTDB lineage: Bacteria > Actinomycetota > Actinomycetes > BP-191 > BP-191 > BP-191. Next base: position 61,270 of record DATMES010000063.1, on the reverse strand, counting down.
ACGATCTTCGGCGGGATGGGCGGCGAGCTCAGCGGCGCGGTGGCCGAGGCGCGGGCCGAGTCGGAGGCGGACCGCGAGGAGCTGCCGCCCATGACCGCGCTGGCGCTGTCGGAGGGGCGGCGCTACCTGCTGCCGGTCGTCCTGACGCGCGGCGTGTGGTCGGCGGGGCCGGTGGAGCGTTCGTGGGGGGTGGGCGAGGTGGCGTACTCCCTGTCGGGCCGCGCCCTCACCATCCAGGTGACGATCAGCGTGGGCGAGTGGACCGGGGAGTACGAGGCCGCGCGCGATCCCGCGAAGTACGGCGAGACCGTGCTGCAGCGGCTCGCGGCGTCGGGCTGAACCCTAGAGTTGGCGCCGTGGAGCTGTCGTTCGCCGAGGGTCGCGTCCTCGGGTGCCTCGTCGAGAAGCAGCTGCTGACGCCGCAGGCGTACCCGCTCACCGACAACGCGCTCGTCGCCGCGTGCAACCAGACGACCAGCCGCGACCCCGTGGTGTCGTACGACACGGCCACTGTCCGGCTCGCCGTGAGGTCGTTGCGGGAGAACGGGTTCCTGCGCACCACCCACCGGACCGGCGAGCGGGCGGACAAGCACGAGCACCTGCTCGGCCCTGCTCTCGGCCTGTCGGCGCCCGAGGTCGCGCTGCTCGCCGTCCTGCTGTTGCGCGGCCCGCAGACGGCGGGCGAGCTGCGGGCGCGGACCGATCGGATGCAGTCGTTCGCGTCGGTGGAGGAGGTCGAGTCCGTCCTCGATGGACTGGCGTCGCGGGCCGAGCCGCTGGTCGTACGGCTCGAGCGCCAGCCTGGCCGCAAGGAGGCGCGCTACGCCGACGCCCTCGTACCGCGCGACCTGGCGGCCGCGCCGCCGCCCGCGGAGCGCGCCGACGGCGAGCGCCCGCCGAGCGTGGCTGAGCTGGCGCGCGAGGTGGCCGCGTTGCGTACGGAGGTGGCCGACCTGCGCACGATCGTCACGGGCCTTGCCGGCAGGGGTGAGGACTAGTAGCGCTTGGCGAAACGGCCTGATGTGGCCGAGCGTGACCGGCCGTGTCCCAGGTGAGCGCCTTTGCTTTGACCGGGGTGCGATCTGCGTCTTTTCCCCGCACGGCCCGCAACCCGGTTGCGGAGCCGACCCAGACGCCGTCACCGCACGTGATCATGCGCGGCGTTTCGCCAAGCCCTCCTAGGGTGCGTCTCTCGACGGCGGCCATGCCGAGGCGTCCGGGATCGGGACGCTCGCCGACATCGCGCCCGACGTGGCGGCGCTCGTCCAGGCCCACAACGCCAAGGGCGGGACGATCGTCGTCCCGCTCGTCGCGTACCTCGAGGACGCGACCCGCTCCGACGTGGTGGTCCGCCCGTCCGACGAGACCCCCGAGCTGCTGGTCCCCCTCGTGGGACTGGGCGCCAAGGCGGTGCTCGGCGACTCCGCGGCTCAGCTGCAGCGTGTCAGCCATGCCTTCGCGGACGTGTGCCCCATGGCGGCCCCGTCGGAATGCGACGCGGCCGTTCAGAAGGTCGCGGCGTGCTGCCGGACGGCGTCGTCCTGATCGCCCCCTCGACCGAGCCCGGGGTGAGCGCCCCGCTGGGCTGGGCGCTCTCCGGGGCGAGCACGACTCAGCTCACCAAGGCTCTCGAGCGGCAGAGCGACGAGTGCGTGGTGCCGGGCGGCCGGTACGAGGGGCTGTGCGGGCTGCTGCGCCTGGTCTCCGTGGCACCGGTGAGCCCACGACCAGCGTAGTTCCGCCCGGCAGACGCGAACGGCTGTGCTGTAATAGCGGGCTCGAAGGTTCGAGCGCCACATGGACGGCCCGTGTCCGCAAGGGGGACTGCGATGCGACTGCTCCGATCAGGCCGTCCCGGCCGGATCGTGGCCGTGAGCGCCGCGCTGACCACCGTGCTGTCCCTGGTCGTGGTCGCGCTCGTCGGCGCGGGTGCCCCGCCGAAGGGCTTCACGTTCCGCCGCGACGGCCACTGGGTCTTCGTCGAGTCGCTGCGGGCGGCGTTCCACGTCGACGGCGGTGCGCGGCGAGCGGACGCTCGTACGGGCGAGTTCGACAAGGGGATCACCGACGTCGCCTCCGGCAGGCAGGCCGTCGTCGGTGTCGGTCCTGGAGTCCTCGACGTGGTCCGCGGCAGCGACCTCGTGCACGACACCCGCCTGACCGACAGCCCGGCGGAGATGCCCGCACAGTTGCGCGCCGCCGAGTTCTCGGTGCTCGTCTACAAGGAGGCGGGCGTCGTACGCCGGCTGACCTCGCTGCGGCCCGACAGCGTGACGATCGGCACGCCGATCGGCGAGGCGGTCGCGCAGCCCGACGGCACGGTCTGGGTGACCGGCCGCGACGACGGACGGATCTGCTGGGTCGCGGCGGCCGCGGTGCTGCCCCACTGCAAGGGCGTCCTGCCGAGCCGGAGCAGCCGCCTGGTCCTCGTCGACGGCCGTCCTGTCGCGGTCGACACCAGGTCCGACTCGGCGTACGGCGTCACGGCCAAGGGTCTCGGCAAGGCGGTACGGCTCGCGGTCGACCTCCCCGACGACGCGAAGCTCGCCCCCGCGAGCACCGGCGGCGAGATCGTGGCGCTCGACGGCTCGTCGCTGCTCGTCGCGGGCGTGACGCGCGCGACGGCCACCCGGGCCGAACGCATCGCGGTGGCAGGGAAGGGCCCGTTCCAGGTCCCGCACGTCAACGGACCGACGGTCGTCCTGGCGCCGTCGGGGACCGGGCCCGTGGTGACGCTCAACCGCGACACCGGCCGTGTCCGGTCGAGCTCGGCGCCCATACCCGGGGCGGCCGTGGCGAACGAGCCCGACGGCCACGTCTACGTCGACGGCTCCAACGGCACGACGCTCGTCGTGGACGCCGGTGGCGCGATCTCCGACCCGATCGACCTCAACGAGGTCCGCGTGCCCGGCCCGCCCAAGCGGGAGAAGCCGAAGCCTTCGCCGAAGGCCACCCCGGCGCCGACGCTGCCCGTCCCGCAGGCGCCGGCGCCCGCGCCGCCGGTCGTGGCGGGGCCGCGGAAGCCGATCCGGCCGCTCGCCCCGCGCAACGTCACCGGATGGCCTGGCAACGCGACGGTCACCGTGACGTGGACGGCGCCCGTGCCCAACGGCGCGGTCGTCGAGCGCTACGTGATCGAGGCGTACGACGCCGACGTCGTCAGGGACGGCCCGCCGATCGCGACGGCGCGGGCGTCCGGCCCCAGCAGGTCGGCGGAGGTCAGCGGCCTCCGCAACGGCTCCAACTATGTCTTCTGGGTGTCCGCCGTCAGCGCGGCGGGAGCGGGGCCGCGGACGCGCACCGGCATCGTCACGCCGAGTGCCGACGTGCCGGGCGCCCCCGGGACTCCGGGTGTGACGAGCGTCCCCGGCACCGCCGCCAACCCGGGCGCCGCGCGGATCGTCGCGTCGTGGACCGCCGCCAGCGGCGAAGGCCACGAGATCGCGGGGTACGACGTCACGCTGACCGCCGACGGCTTCGCCGTGACCAGGCAGGCAGCGGCCGGCGCGCGCGCCACCGCGTTCACGGCCGCCGACGGCCTGCAGTACGGCGTGCGGTACGGCGTCACGGTCCGCGCGCGCAACGACGCCGGCCGCGTCGGGCCCACCGCGCAGTCGCCCGCGCAGGCACTCTTCTGGCGCGCCGCCGACGCCCCGGTCAGCCTCACGGCGCGGCCTTCCGACGGCCGCATCGACCTGACGTGGGCGACGCCCGCTGTCCACGGCGGACGGCTCCTCCACTACGCCGTGACGCGGCAGGACGACGGCACGACGACCGAGGTCACGACGGAGGCGGCGTCGTACACCGGCCTGCGCAACGGCACGACGTACACCTTCACAGTCCTCGCACGCACCGACGACGGGAGCGGCGGCGGGCGCCTCGACGGCGCCGCCGCCACCGCGCAGGCCGCGCCGGGGCGCGCGCCCGAGGTCGGCCAGGTGTCGGCGTCGCTCGTCGGCGACCGCACGGTGCGGGTGTCGTTCGGGGTCAACCGCCACGACAGTGGGCCGGCCGAGTGCCGGGTGTCGTTCGACGGGGCGCTGCGGTGGCAGGGCGGCTGCGACTCCAGCGTCACCGTCGACGTCGGCGGCCTCGAGTACCGCCGCACCTACACCGTGACCGCGACCGCGAGCAACGGGTACGGCCAGGGCAACGAGACCTCCACGCAGGTGCGCACCAACGACCCGCCGCCGCGGGTCGAGGTCAGCGTCGGCGGCTACCAGGGGCCGTGCACGATCGGCTCCGGCGAGTGCTACTACATCGTCGTGCGCCTGTTCGACTTCCCCGCCGGCCCCGTGGCGATCAGCTGTTCCGACGAGGACACGCCCAACTGGCGCACCTACACGGTGCAGGTCGGCGCCTCCGGCTCGCACACGAGCCAGCAGTGCTCGCACGCCCGCAACGGCCAGGCCGTGTGGGTGACGGCCAACGGCCATGAGTCGCCGCACATCAGGTTCCAGTGACGAAGGGATCTCCCCGCGGTGACTGACGTGGGCACTGCCGCGTACGTCGCGGACCCGGCGCCGGAGGCGACGGAGGCCGCCGAGGCGATCGAACGGCTCGAGGACAACATCGAGCTGGTCATCCAGGGCAAGCGTGACGTCGTACGTATGGCCATCGTCTGCCTGCTCGCCGAGGGGCACCTCCTCATCGAGGACGTCCCCGGCCTCGGCAAGACCAGCCTGGCGCGTTCGCTGTGCCGCAGCGTCGACGGCAAGCTGGGCCGCATCCAGTTCACCCCCGACCTGCTGCCCAGCGACGTCGTCGGCAGCGTCGTCTACAACCAGGCGGACAACGACTTCGAGTTCCATCGCGGGGCCGTCTTCGCCAACCTCGTCATCGCCGACGAGATCAACCGCGCGACCCCGAAGACGCAGTCCGCGCTGCTCGAGGTCATGGAGGAGCTGCGCGTCACGAGCGAGGGGAAGCCGTACGACGTGCCGCGCCCGTTCATGGTGGTCGCGACGCAGAACCCCATCGACCACGACGGGACGTACCCGCTCCCCGAGGCGCAGCTCGACCGCTTCCTCATGCGGATCAAGGTGGGCTACCCCGACGAGGCCGCCGAGGTCCGCGTGCTGCAGGGCGAGCAGCGCCGCGTCTCCCCCGACTCGCTGTCCCCGGTGCTCACGCTGCCTGAGCTGGAGCGCCTCATCGCCTACGCGCACGGCATCCACGTCGACACGCAGCTCCACTCCTACGCCGTACGCCTCGCCGCGGCGACCCGCGACCACGACGACGTGCGTCTCGGTGCGAGCCCCCGCGGCTCGCTGGCCCTGGTCCGCGCCGGGCGCGCGTTCGCCGCGGCGGAGGGCAGGCCGTTCGTGACGCCGGACGACGTCAAGCGGGTGGCGCCGTCCGTGCTGGCCCACCGCGTCCTGCTGAAGCAGGAGGCGGTCATCCGCCGGCGCGGCCAGCTCGACATCGTCACGGAGCTGCTCGACCGGGTCCCCGTCCCGACCGTCAACGCGGCCGGCCTCGGCCGCTGACCGATGCGCCTCACCCGCGCGGGCAAGGGCGCCCTGGCTGCCGCCGCGCTGCTGTACGCGGTGGCGGTCGTCCTGGGCTACGAGGTGCTGCGGCTCCTGGGCGGTGCCTGCCTCGGCGCGGTCGTGGCGGCGTACGCCCACGTGTGGCGGCGCACGGCGCTGTGGGTCGGGCGGACCGTGTTCCCCGACCGGGTCCCGCGCGGTGACCCTGCCCTGGCCGAGCTCACCGTGCGCAACGATGGCCGGCATCGCAGCGCGCCGTTCACGGCGTTCGACGTCGTCGCCGAACACCGTGAGCCCGTCGAGGTCGCGACGCTGCAGGCAGGGGAGGAGACCACCAGGACGTACCCCGTGCCGACCAGCCGCCGCGGCGTGCTCCGGATCGGACCGCTGGTGCTGACGCGGCAGGACGCGCTCGGCCTCGTACGCGCCGAGATCCGTTCGGGCTCGCGCGCCGAGATCTGGGTGCTGCCGCGGACGTACCCCGTCGTCCCCGTGCGCGCCGGCCGCGCGCGGCAGTACGAGGGCGCCTCGGTCGACGACACGGTGCGCGGCACGCAGGTGTTCCACGCGCTGCGCGAGTACACGCGCGGCGACGACTTCCGCACGATCCACTGGCGGACCAGCGCGCGGGTCGGGCAGCTGATGGTGCGCGACCACATCGACCCGCACACGCCCGACGTGACCGTTCTGCTCGACAACACGGCGGGTGCGCTCGGCCCGGAGCGGTTCGAGGAGGCCGTCGACTTCGCGGCGTCGTTGCTGTGCGCCGCGCTCGACAGCTCGCATCCGGCGCGGCTCGTCACGGCGGACGGAGTGTCGTCGTCGGTGACCGCGGGGGCGTTCGACGGCTCGAGCCTGATCGACCGTCTGACCCTCGTGGAACAGGTCGCGCGCGGGGACGTCCTCGCGCACCTCGACCGCGGCGCCACGGGCAGCTGCCTCGTTCTCGTCGGCGGCGCGATCCCGGAACAGTCCCTGCTGCGTCTCGCGCGCATGCGGCCGAGGTTCCGGTTCGTGGCGGCGGCCGACTTCGGTGACGCCGAGCCCGTCGCCTCCCCGATCCTCGTGATCCGCGCGGGCACGGCGGCGCAGGCCGCCCGCGACTGGAACGCGGCGATGACGTGATCGTCTGGGCGTTCCTCGGTGCCGGCTGCGCGACCGCGGTCGCCGGCGGGGCGTTCCTCGGCGTCTACCGGGGCGGCGGCCTCGGCGCGGCGGTGGCCGTCGCGGGGCTCGCACCCGCTGTCGTCGCGGCGCTGACCGAACGGCGCAGGACCCTCCGGGTGGCTCGCCCGGTGCTGTCGGCCGGCCTCGTGACGCTGGCGACTCTGCTGCTCCTCGACGGGCCCGGCGACCTCGCCGGTGGCGCGGTGCACGGCTGGGCGCGGACCCTCGACAGCGTCTGGCCGGTCCGCGCGACGCCGGCCACGGCGGCGTGGGTGCCGCTGCTCACCGGGCTCGCCTCGGTCGCCGCGGTCGAGCTCGTCGCGCGGGTGCGATGGCCCGCCGTGGCGCTCGGGCCGCCGTTGCTGGTCCTCGTGCTGGCGCAGGCGTACGACGCCCGCTCGGGACGCGACGCGCTGGTGCTGGCCGCCGCGTTCGCCGGGTGTGCCGCCGTGACCCTCGCCGCCGCCCGGAGCCGGCCCGCTGCCCGCGACGGCGCGCGCCGCCGCGTCCGCCGCGTGGCCGGGCTCGGCCTCCCGCTGGCCCTGGGCGTGGCAGTCGTCGCTCCCGCGGTGGCGGCGCCCGAGATCGTGCACCGCGACCCGTACCTGCTCAAGGAGCACCGGCCGGTCGCCGACCTGCCGGAGGTCGTCGGCAACCCGCTGGGCCAGGTCGGCGACCTCCTCGCGCAGCCCGAGGCCGAGGTGTTCAGGGCGCGGACCGTCGCGCCGGTCGACCGCTGGACGCTCGCCGTCCTCGATACGTACGACGGGGAGCAGTGGCGTCCCAGCGCGCGGTTCCGCCCGCTCGGCGCCGAGCTCGCGCCCGACCCCGATGCGCTTGGCCCGGCGCAGGCGGGCGAGGCGGTGTTCAAGGTCGCGGCGCTCCCCGGGCCGTGGCTGCCCTCCCAACCGCGCACGACGGCCGTCACAGGAGCGGACGTCGGCGTCGACCCGGACACCGGGACCCTCGTACGCGGCGGGCCCGTCGCGGGGCTCCAGTACCGGCTGCACTGGTCCGCTCCGGACCCCGGTGACCGCGACCTCGCGACCCTCGCGCTCGCCGCGGACCCCGCGAGCACCAGGGTGTCCGCTCCGACCGCGGTGCCCGAGCAGGCCGTCTCGCTCGCCCGGACGCTCACCGAGGCCACGGGGCCGACGCTGTCCGGGGCGTTCGCGATCGAGGAGCACCTGCGTACGGGATCGGTCCTCGTCACCGGTGGCGACCGGATCCCGACGGGGCACAGCTTCGCGACGCTCGTGGCGTTCCTCGGCAGCGAGAACCGCCAGGGCACCACGGAGCAGTTCGCCGCGGCGTACGCGCTGCTGGCCAGGCTGGCGGGCATTCCCGCCCGCGTGGCGGTGGGGTTCCGGCAGCCGGAGACGCCCGAGCCGGACGGGACGTTCGTCGTCCGCGGCAAGGATGCGCTCGCGTGGCCGGAGATCCACGTCAGCGGCCTCGGCTGGGTGCCGCTCGACCCGGCCCCGTCGAAGGGCGGTGACGCGCAGCGGCGGACCAAGCTCGCGACCGCGACGCACAAGGCGCGGCTCGCGGCGGCGACCCCCGCGCCGCGCGAGTCCGGCGGCCCCGCGGTGCCAGTCGGCCAGGGGCAGGCGCCACAACCGGACCGCTCGGGCGCGCCCGTTGCGGTGTGGGCGGTCGCGGGGCTCGCGCTCGCCGTGCCGATCTCGGTGCCGGTCGCGAAGGCCGTACGCCGGCGGCGCCGTCGCGGTGCCGGCGACCCCGGCCGCGCGGTGGTCGGAGCGTGGCTGGAGGCACGCGACCGGCTCAGGGACCACGGTGTCGGCGTGCCGCGCGGCGCCACGGCGTACGACCTCGCCGACCTTCCCGCCGACGGGCTGCGCGACTGTGGCGACGACCTGCGGACCATCGCCGGCTGCGTCGACCTGGCGCTGTGGTCCGGCGGGTACCTGCGCGACGAGCACGTCGCGACGGCGTGGCGTTCCGCCGACGCCGTCGCGCGGCGCCTCCGGCGGGCGTCCACGGCGCGGGCGGCGACGGCGGCGTTCGACCCGCGCAGCCTGTTCGCCCGCTAGCAGGCCGGTCACGTACGCAACCGGGTTGCGGCCCGTGCGGGGAAAAAGCGCAATTCGCGCCCCGAAGCGCTACTAGACCTCGGCGGGGCACCTCGCCCCACGGATGGCGACGACGTTGGAACGGGGCGGATCGCCGCCGGCGCGGCCGAACGCCGCCACCTGGAAGCAGTACTTCGCGGCCGGGTCGATGGGGATGACGGCGTTCGTCCTCGGCGCGCGTACCGGGCCGAGCGGGTCGGAGTCGCCGCCGCGGCGCGGCGCGGTCCGCAGCCGGCCGGGCAGGTAGTACGTCGCCCCGCGGTACGGCGTCCAGCTCAGCTCGGCCGTCCGTCCGTTGTCCTTCACCGAGAGGTAGAACGCCCCCCGCAACGACGGCGACGCGGCCACCGTCGTCGGCACGGGCGTCGTCGCCACCGACGCGGTGGGGTTCGCCACAGGCTCGGGCGTACCCGATCGCACCGCGACAGTGACGAGCGCCGCGGCCACCGCGAGGCCCGTGACGATGCCCACAGCGACCGGCCACCGACGCGGCGGCGGCTCAGCCGGCGGCGCGGGTGGCGCGCCGTCGTCCTCCACCTCGCGGTCGACCTCGATCGCGCCGTCGTGCGGCACGGTCATCGTTCTCGGCGGCGGCACCGGAGCGATGTTCCCCAGGTCCGTGTCGAGCGCGTCGCGCACCCAGGAGGCGTCGGGGCGGGTGCCCGGGTCCTTGCGGAGCATCGCGTCGATCGCGTCGGCGAGCACCGCAGGCACGTGTGCCTCCGGCAGCGGCGCCGGGGTCTCGTTGAGGATCCGATGCTGATGCCGTACGGCGCTGTCTCCCGCCCGGAACGGGAACGGCGGATGGCCGGTGAGGAGCGTGTACAGCGTCGAGCCCAGGCCGTAGACGTCGGACGCCGGTTCCGCGCGCGCGGTGCGGATGACCTCGGGTGCGACGTGCGAGAGGTTGAGGCCGCTGACCTTGCGCTCGCGGTCCGACTGGCGGACCGCCTGCCCGAAGTCCGCCAGCACGGGCTCCCCGTCCACCGTGCGGAGGACGTTGTCGGGCGTCACGTCACCGTGGACGATGCCGAGCGCGTGGACCGTGGCCAGCGCGTCCGCGACCTTGCGGCCGACCTCGGCGACCTCCGCGGCGGCGAACGGGCTCTCCCCGTGGACGAGGCGTTCGGTCAGGACGGCGCCGTACGAGCGTTCGCAGAGCTCCATGACGAGGTACGGCTCGCCGTCTCGCGTCGTTCCCGCGTCGTAGAGCTCGACCACGTGGCGGTGCGGCTGCAGGTCGCGGATGGCCCTGGTCTCGGCCTCGAACGCGCGGCGGCTCTCCCCCTTGGCGCGAGCCGCCAGGATCTTCACGGCGACGACGCGCTGCTCCGCCGGCTGGACGCCGCGCCAGACGGTGCCGTACCCGCCGCGCCCGATGAGCTCGAGCCGTTCGACACCGGGAATCTCGGGACGGTCGGGCTCGGTCACGGACCTCCTTCGCATCCCGGTCGCGGCACGGTCAGTACGGAGTCAGCATGGCGCAGAACTCGCCGAGAATCTCGTCTATGTCGTTTTGTTCGCTCAGTGTGAGCGACTCGCGGCCGCTTTCGATCCAGATTGCGTTGATATACTCGAGTTGATTCCACGTAGATTTTAGTTCATCGACCCACTCAGGATCGGCCGTTTGCGAGAGGGTCGCAATGCGACTCTTCAACTCCCACGCCAGGGCGTTGAGCGACATCCCCCCCGCCCTGTACGACTCGATCTGGTCGCGCATTCCATCTGTCAACGCGCTGCTGGGCTCCGCTGTCATTTGATCTTCAGCCTACCCGAGGACACGGTGATGACCTTTCCGTTCTCCGTGACCACCGTGATGTGGTTGTCCTGACTGTAGTAGCCGACACGTCCGCTCTTCCCAGTGCTGGGAATGCCGTTCGCAATCGCGTCGTCGACGACTGATGGCACGATGCCCTCGCTCATCATTTCATCGAGAGCGTGACCCCCGTACAGTCGTCCGTTTATGACAGCGGGAGCGTTCGTGCCGCGAGGTACGTTCATAGGGGACCCCCGCCTTCCGACCGGGATGCTCGCTTCTCTCGGTGGCACGTTCCGCGTGCGCGGGGCGCTGCTGAAGAACTTCTTGGCCACACCGAACGACACGCCGGAGATCACGGAATCTCTGCCCACGGCGACGAGGTCGATCTCGTCGAGGCCCTTGCCCTGGACGACGACCTGGTCGAGGACGCTGTAGCCGGCGCCGATCCCCAGACCCGTCGCGGCCGTCCGCACCAGACCTCCGCCGGGAACGAAACCGCCGACGATGCCGTTCAGCGCGACGCTGCGCGGGTTGAAGCTTCCGGTGACGAGGCCGAGTCCCGCACTGACACCGGATGCCAGCAGGATGCCCGTGCCCGCGGCGGCGAGGACCGGTCCGGCGAACACGACCAGCCCGACGCCCAGTGCCACGACGCCGACCATGGCGAGGGTGCCCCAGGGGTCCTCGACCATGGACTCCCAGGCTTTCTCGAAGACACCCTGCTCCTGGCGGCGGCGGATCTCGGCGTACTCGGTGTCCGACAGCGGGCGGAGGCCGGACGGGTCGACGAAGTTGACCGGGTCGTTCCACGCGTAGCTGTACGGACCCGCGAACGTCAGCGCGCCCGGCACCGGCTCCGCGGGGTCGGGGGAGAGGAAGCAGCGGGCCTCGGTGTCGTACACCCGCGCGCCCATCAGCACGAGGCCGTCGAGCGCGAGCTCTCCGCGATAACCGATCCGTACGCCGCCACGGCCGTCGTCGCCCCACGGGTCGTCGGGGACGTTCGTGCTCCACTCGCCGTCCGCGGTGGCGAGGCGGACCTGGCCGCCGTAACGCAGGTAGCGCTCGTCGCCGACGCGCACCGGCTTGCCGGTGAGGTCCCAGCCGATGTCGACGCCGTCCACGACGACGGGGCGGTCGAACCCGTCGTACGTGATCCGCTGCGTCCGCTCCGTACCGTCGGCGGCCGTCGTGTCGATGCGGACCAGCCGGTCGAGGTCGTCCCAGGCGTAGCGCACCCGTACGCCGTCGGACCCGCCGGCGGCCACGCGCCGGCCCGCCGCGTCGTAGTAGTACGTGGTCTCCGCGCCGTCGGCGACCCGCCGCACGAGGCGGCCCGCGACGTCGTAGTCGTAACGCCTCGTCCCCGTGTCGCCTGTCTCCGCCGCGAGCAGGCCGAACGGTCCGTACTCGTACGCCGTCCTCGTCCCGCCGGGCGTGACGGACTCGGCGAGGCGGCCCGCGTCGTCGTAGCGGTAGACGCGCCCGAGCTCGTCGGCCACCACCCGACCTGCGTCGTCGCGGTCGGCGGTGCTCGGGCCCGGCAGACCCACGCGGCCGGCCGGCGTGCCGAACTCCACGAGCGCCCCGGAGTCGCCGCGCAGCCACTCCACGACGAAGCCTGTCTCGTCGGTGCGGGTCACGACGTTGCCGTCGAGGTCGCGCCCGTAGCGCACCGCGCCGGCAGCGGCGGTGACGCCGACCACCCGCCCCGCCTCGTCGCGGTCGAGCCGGGTCGGGCCCGACGCGGCGACGCGCCCGGCACGGTCGTACGCCATCCGCACAAGCTCGGTGCCGTCCGCCGCGAACAGCGCCTCGGGCGCGCCGGCCGCGGTGCGCTCGTAACGCAGCTCGCGGCCGTCGGGCAGCCGCACCTCGAGCACGCGGCCGACGGCGTCGTTGAGCATCGAGGTGACGTTGCCGAGCGGGTCCGTGACCGAGTCGACCCAGCCGGTGGCGTCGTAGCCGAAGCGCCGTACGGCGCCGCCCGTGACCTGCTCCTTCAGCCTGCCGCGGACGTCGTAGCCGAAGTCGGTGGCGACTCCCGCGGGGTCCGTCGCGCGGGAGAGCAGCCCGCGCGGGTCCCAGTCGAACGCCGCCGCCGGGCGCCCTGTCTCACGGCGGTCGGTGTACGGCACGACCGTCCCGTCGGGCGCGGTCACCGACGCCGGGCGGCCCGCCTCGTCGTACGCGTACGTCACGACGCGGCCCATCGGCGAGCGCTCGCGGAGGAGGCGGCCCGCGGGCGTGTGGTCGAACGTCGCGGTCGCACCGGCGGGGTCGGTCGCGGCGACGAGCCGGCCCGCCTCGTCGACACGGAACTCCCACGTGCGCCCGTCGGCGTCGGTGGTCGAGGCGAGCTCGCCGTTCGGGTGGTAGGTGCGCGTGACGGTGGCGCCGTCGGGGCCGGTGAGCGTCGTCGTGCGGCCGAACGGGTCGACGCCGCGGCGCCACTCCCGCCCGCTCGCGTCGACGACCGCGACGCTGCGGCCCTCCGCGTCGTACGTCAGCCGCGTCGCGTTGCCCGCGGCGTCGACGGCCTCGACGAGCCGCCCCACCGCGTCGTAGACGTGGCCGTACGCCGTGCCGTCGGGCGCGGTGAACGTCGTGACGTTGCCCGCGGTGTCCCGCGTCAGGGCGAGGACGCCCCCCGCGGGGTCGACCAGCCGGGCCACCTCGCCAGCGGCGTCGTACGCCGCGCTCCAGGCCGCACCGCCGGGGACGGTGCCGGAGACGACGCGACCGCCGGGCGTGTACTCGTACGTCTCGACGCCGGCCGCGGTGTGCGTCTCGACGACGCGCCCCGCGTCGTCGAGCACGAAGCGCGCCACGTCACCGGAGGCGTTGGCGGCCTCGACGAGCCGGCCTCGCTCGTCGTGCGCGAACGACGTGCGGGCGCCGGCTCCGTCCACGATGGCGGTCAGCTGCCCGTCGCGGTCCCACTCGAACGCCGTCGTCACGCCGTCGGGGTCGACGACCTCCACCGGCAGCTCGCGGTCGTCGTACGTCGTACGGACGGTGGCGCCGCCTGGCTCGACCACGACGGCGGGGACGCGCCGCGACCCGTCGTACGAGTACGTCGTCTCGCTGCCCGCGCGGTCCACCTCCCTGACGAGGCGACCGAGCTCGTCCCACTCCCACCGGTGCGCCAGGTCGTCCGGGTCGGTCCGCTCGGTGAGCAGGCCCTCCGCGTCGTACGCGTACCGCGTCTCCGCGCCCGTCCGGTCGACGAGCCGCGTCACGTGGCCGTCGGCGTCGTAGTCGAGGCGCATCGCGTTGCCGTCGCCGTCGATGACGGCGGTGACGTTGCCGCGGCGGTCGTGGACCATGACGTTGACGGGGCCGTCGGCGGTGTCGCCGATGCGCGTCGTGCCCAGCTCGCCGTACTCGTACGTCGTCGTGCGTCCGTGCGGCGTCACCTGGCTGAGGACGCGGCCCTCGGGGTCGTACGTGTTGCGGCAGAGTGCCACGCCGTCGGCGTCCTCGACGACCGTGACGAAGCCGTCCTCGACGCGGTACGTCACCCCGCCGATCGCCCGGCTCACGCCGACGAGGTGACCGGCGGCGTACTCGTACTCGCACGTCCTGCCGTCGCTCGTCGTGACCTGGGTGACGAGGTCCCCGGCTAGCTCGTACGCGACCCAGCGTCCCGACCGTTCCTCGGTGATGCGCACGCCGGAGCCGTCGCGCTCGACCCGCGCGACCGCCATGCCCGACGCGAACGCGACGAGCTCGCCCGCCTCGTCGAACTCCCACGACTCCGTGTGACCCTGGCGCAGCGTCCAGCCCTCACCGGTACGCGAGAGCGTCAGCCCGCGGCGCACGTCGCGCTCGTACTCGCCGTCGGCCACCTCGTGGAACGTCACGACGGCCCCGTCCGCGAGGGAGACGCGGGCTGTCGCTTCGTCCGCCGTCACCCGCCGGTCGAGCACCGACGACCAGCCCCAGCCGAACGCGCCGCGCTGGTCGTGGGCGAGCGAGTTGTACATGCGGACGACCGACAGGCAGCCCGCGTAGCCCGGCAGCGTGACGTCCTCGTCGCCGTGCACGAAGTTGCCGTTGGCCGCGCAGATCGGGTCGTCGACGAAGCCGGACGTCGGCGCGATGCCGTACAACGACATCTTCTCGACCTCGACGACGGCCGGCCGGCCGAGCAGCCCGTGGGAGGCGAGCGCGCTCTCGATGGCGCTGTCGCGCACGGTGGGCGAGCCGTCGTACCTGTCGGCGTCGACCAGCGCGTCGTGCACGACCTGGACGAACCTGTCGTTGGTACGGAGCGCCTGCAGCAGCGCGCCGCAGCGTTCGACCGCGTTGGTGGTCGTGTAGTAGTCGGGGGAGGCGCCGCGGACCACCGCCGAGGCGGTGGCGGCTCCGCTGTAGCCCGACTCCACCGCGCCGGACAGGCGCGCGCCGCCGCTCACGAACCGCGCCAGGTCGTCCGGGCTCGCCGAGGTCACGCCCATGGGTGCCCCATCCGGCAACGTCGGCCGTCGCGAGCGGCGGTCAGGCGGATGAGCGGCAAGGCCGAGGAGGGCCCGATAGCAGCGCTATCGGGGCCGACGAGAACGCAGCCGATCGCCGTCTGGGCGTCGCGCAGCAGGGCGAACGTTGCCGGATGGGGCACTAGTACGTCACCTCGCGCTGCGTCGCCGTGAAGTACGGAGGCTGCGGCACGTCCGCCTCCGGAGCCTCCGGCACCTCGTCGTCGGAGTGGTCACCGGTGAAGCGGTCGGCGACGTTGCGCTCGAACCAGCCGCGGTCCGCGCGTACGGCGTCGACCTGGCGGGCGCGGTTGCGGCGGTTCTGCTCGTCCATCGCCCGCTTCCACGAGGCCGCCCAGCCGCGGGCCTCCTCGCGCAGCCCGTGGACGACGTTGACGAACCCCGTGGCCTCGTCGGCCATCCGCCGGTTGAACTCGTCGGCGTACCTGCCGCGCCACTCGTGGCGCGCGGCGTCGGCGTCGGCCGCGCGGCGGGTGCGCGCGCTCTCCAGCTCGTCGGCCAGCGCCCAGAGCCTTCGGGCCAGCGCGAGACTGCCCTCGAAGTCGAAGCGCACGCGCTGCCGGTTACCGGAGACCATCGCCGGCCTCTCCCGCGTCGTACAGCGGGTCGCAGACCTGCGCGACGACCGGCACGCGGTTGGCCACGAACATGCCGCGCCCCCGGGGCATCTCGAGGCCCAGGCGCAGCAGCGGGAGCCGGACGCCGACCAGGTCGGACACCTCGCGCGCGCTGCCCGGCTGCAGGAAGAGGATCTGCCGCGACTTCTTCGGCAGCTCCTGTACGAGCTTGTTCATGAACAGGTTCGTCACGCCCGCGACGGACGCGACGATGCGTACGGCGCGGTGCGCCAGCAGCGGGTCGAAGAACGGGTAGAGCCGGCTGTCGTCCATGAGGTCCACGTCGTCGAACAGCAGGACGCGGGGGCTCACGGCCTTCGGGTGCGCGAGCGACCCGTCCAGCTTGCCGAGCACGTCGACCGCGCCGTCGACACCCCACCCGGTCGTGGCCCCGGTCAGATGCGTCAGCAGGGAGTCGTCGGGCCCCGTGGCGAAGACGTCGACCCCCGCGGCGACGAGCTGGTGCCCGATCGTGAGCAGTGCCGTCGACCGTCCCGACCTGGGAGCGCCGTAGACGAACAGGTGCGAGTACGTCAGGTCGAACTCGACGGCGGCATCCGTCAGGTCCGCGATGCCGAGGACACCCCGGAGCCCGGTGGCCGTGCGGGTGACCAGACCCAGGTCGGACGGGAGCTTGCGGGTCGTGAGCCTCGCGGGGACGGAGCCGTTGATCGTCGGCGCCATCGCGGACAGCGCCATCGCGTCGCTCTCGCCCTCCTTCGCCGCGATCGTCGCGACCTGGATGCGCAGGCCGGCGAGGTAGCCGCCTCCCGGGCGGAGCGAACGCGTGGACGGCGCCCCGAGCTCGCGCGCCTCGTTGTCGTCGGCCTGCCGCAGGACCAGGCGGCTCGTCACGGCGGCGAGCACGCTGTTCCTGACGGACGCCGCGCGGTCGGCCGCCATGACGGCGTGGACGCCGACCTGACGCCCTTCGAGGACGATCCGGTGGAACACCGCGAGCCACTGGTCGGTGCTCTGCTCCTGCCCGCCGGGCGAGGCGACGAGAGCCTCGACGAGGCTGGCGTAGCCGTCGACCAGGAGCAGCACGCGCTCGTGGCGTTCCGCGGCGTCGCCCGCGCCGTGCGCCGCGACGCCCTTCCGCCGTTCGATCTCCGCGTCGAGCAGGGCCAGGATCCGCGTCGTCGCCTCGAGGTCGGCGGAGGTCGCGACCTCCGCGCACTGCGGCAGCGACGCGAGGCCGCGCAGCTCCCCCGACGCGAAGTCGATGGCGAACACCGCGAGGTGCCCGCCGCCGAGAGCGGAGTCGTCCAGCGCCGCGCTGACCGCCACCGTACGGAGGAGGGTCGTCTTGCCGGACCCGCCGCTGCCGAACACCAGCAGCCCGCCCGTGCTCTCGAGGTCGACGACGGCAGGGTGCTGCGAGCGGCCGGCCGGGTCGTCGAGCTTGCCGATCGCGATCGTGCGACCGGGTACGAGCGCGTCGCCCCTGCGGCCCCGCTCGGCGCGGACGTCGGACAGCGGCTGGAACGACGGCAGGAGGTCGTTCCAGATCTGCGCGGCGCGCGGCCGCTGCGTCCCCTCGACGGCCTCGATGAGCCGGTCGAGCTGCGTACGGCCGCTCGTCGCGACGGTCGCGCGCGCCGGCGCGGCTCCGGGCAGCCCGTCGAACGACGCGACCTCGATCGGCGGTGGCCCGCCGCCCAGCACGAGGGGCGCGCCGGAGTACGCCGACTGGAACTCCACGAGCTGACCGGGGCCCATCCGGGCGAGCGCACGGCCCTTCAGGGGCACCGGGATCTCGGCGGCCTCCGGCGAGGAGATGACGCTGACCGACTCCGCGCTGTCGAGCATGCGGAGGGAGATCCGCAGGTTGGTGTTGGCGAGGATGTTCTCGTCGACGGCCGCGGACGGGCGCTGCGTGGCGAGGATCAGGTGCACGCCGTAGCTGCGGCCGCGTTGCGCGATGTCGACGAGGCCCGCGACGAAGTCCGGCAGCTCCTTGACCAGCGTCGCGAACTCGTCGACCACGATGACGAGCGAGGGCGGCGCCTCATCGGGGAACTTCTCGCGCATCTCGCGCAGGTCCTTCGCCTTGCCGGCGAACCCGCTGACGCGGTGCCGCAGCTCCGCGCGGATCGACGTCTGCGCGCGCAGCGCGAGCGCCTCGTCGAGGTCCGTCACGCGGCCGACGACGTGCGGCAGGTCCTTGAACACCTCACTCGCGGACCCGCCCTTGAAGTCGATGAACAGCAGCGTCAGCTCGTCCGGCGAGTGGCTCGCCACCAGGCCGGCGACGAGCGACTGCAGCAGCTCGCTCTTGCCCGACCCGCTGGTGCCGCCGATCAGCCCGTGCGGACCGTGGTCGACGAGGTCGAGCCGGAGCGGGCTGCTGGCGGCGAGGCCGACCGTCGACTCGAGGACGTACCCCCTGTCCTTGGCCCACTCCTGCTCGATCCACGCGGTCGTCACGTCGTCCACGCCGAGCGCGGTGAACAGCGGCACCACGCGCGGGATGGCGGTCGTGGTGCTCGACGCCGAGGCGTCACGCAGCGGCGCCAGCGCCCGCGCCACGGCGTCCGGAACGTCGGCCCCGACGCCCTCCGCGTCGAACGTGCGTTCCGCCTGGTCCGGGTCCGTGAACCACACGCGCGAGAGCTCGCCCGTACGGGCGGGTGCGCACGCGACGACGGCGCGCGCCTGCGGGGGGATCCGGTCGGGCGAGTCGCTGACCCAGAGAACGGAGATCCCCGCCGCCGGGCTGTGGTCGAGGACCTGCGCGACGAGCGCGGCGTCGGGCTCGAGCGCGCGGTCCAGCGTGAGGAGGATCCACGGCCACCGCCGGTCGACGCCGTGTCCCCCGGACCCGGCGCGGAACTCCGCGACGTCGAGCACGGCGCGCAGCAGCAGGTCGGCGCCTGCCTTGTCGCGTACGACGTGCGGCCCCGCGATCGGCGAGCCCGTCGACCGGGTGTGCGGCGTCCACTTCAGCCAGTCGGAGATGCGCGACTCGTCGCCCACCGCGGCCGCGACGACCAGGTCCTCCGGGCTGTGCAGGCACACGGCCTGGACCAGCAGCGCGCCGGCGAGACCGGCGACGACCGAGGACTCGCCGTGCACGCCGACGACCCCGAGCTCGGCGAACGGCAGCCCGACGGGGACGTCGTACAGCGCAACGGCCTTCGCGTTGACCGCGTCGACCTCGTCGCGCAACGCGTCGTCGCCGCCGCGTTCGGGCTCGATGCGCAGCAGCGGGGTGACGGTGCCGACGCCGATCCGGAGGTCGAGGAACTCGACGAGGTCGCGGCCTCGATGCCACAGGTCCTTGCTGCGTTGTTCGGCGCGCAGCCGCAGGTCGGCGACGTCGGGTGCGCTGTCGAGCCGGCGGGAGCGTTCGTCGTCGAGCGCGGCCCTGATCTCGTCCGCCCGCGCCGCGAGCCGGCCGCGGAAGCGCTCGACCGCGGCGTCGTGCTTACGCCCGCGCTCGCGCTTGTGCTCCACGTAGTTCGCGATGGCGGCCAGGGGCGCGAGCAGCGTGAACACCAGCAGCCGCGGCTCGCGCATCGCGAGCGCGAGGACGATGCCGCCGCCGAGCGGGAGCAGCGCGGTGAGGTACGAGAACCGGCTCCGCTCGGGCGTGGTCGGCACGTCGCCCAGCGCGGCGAACGTACGCTCCACCGGTTGCCGCGGACGGCGTGGCGTGCGGTGGAACGGCACCTGCCCGAGCATGTCCTGCTGCCGGCGGACCGTAGGCCCGACCGGCTTCAGCGCGATCGACGCGGCGCCCATGCGCACGATGTCGTCGGGGCCCACGGAGAACGGTCCGCGCACCGTGCGGCCGTTGACGGTGGCCTTGTTGACGGCGTCGGGCTTCTCGGTGACGAACACCGAGAGGTCGTTGCTGATGCGCAGCGTCAACTGGTCGGTGCCGACCGTGTCGTCGGCGACCGTGACGTGACCAGGGTCGTCTCTTTCGTTGCGGCCCAGCGTGTACGTGCCGGGGCTGAGGACTCGCGCGTAGCCGGCGGAACGCCCGCCGACGACGGCGAGCCGTACGCCCCGGGGCTCCGTGGCGGCCTGCGCCACCGTGCGGCCCTCACCGCCGAGGACGAGCGCCTCACCCGACAGCAGCCCCGCGCCGGCCACCGTCGCGTCGGCGGGCAGGCGTTCGCCCGTCGCGGCGCGGACCAGCGACAGCCCCCGCTCGGTCAGACCGCAGAACGCGGCGAGCGCGTCCGCGAGCGCCGCCACCGTGTGCGACGGCTCGAGCGTGACGGCGACGGCCCGTGGCGTCGCGCCGTCCGCGCGTGGCTCGACTCGGAGGAGGAGCTCCATGGGCAGAAGCGCGCGTTACTTGTCGGCGGTGCGCAGCGACTCGACCTGACGGTCGATGTACCCGGTCAGCGTTCGGGTCGCCTCGTCCACCTTCGCCCGCGCGCTGTTGGTGAACGACGTCACCGCCTGGACCGCCTGGTCCTTGGCGTTGCCCGTCCACGCGGTCGACGAGAGCCGGTTGAGGTGGGTGTTGAGCTGCTCGTTGATCGAGCCGAACCGCGTCCTGGCCGTTCCCTTCAGCGACTCCAGCCCGCTCGGGTCCGCGGAGTACGTGCCGTCGCCCGGCGGGACGGGCGGGACGTTGACCGTGCCGCCGTTGAACTCGATGGTCAGAGGCACGCCGCCCAGCGACTGCATGATGTTCGTCGTGGACGCCTGCACCGCGTCGGCGATCGCGCGCAGGTCCTTCGTCAGCGCCGTCGCGAAGTCCGCCGCGAGCGTGCCGCAGTCGGTCTTGAACCCGACGGCGTTCTCACCCGTGTAGTTGACGTTGACGACGTCGTTGACGAGGCCCTCGAGGTCGCTGCGGATCCTTCCGAAGATCTCCTGTGCGGCAGCGCCGTACGCGCGGATGCTCGCCGGGTCGACCGTGATGCTCACTGAGCCTCCTGGGGCTGTGTGGACGGATCCCCGGCAGGCTTCTCGACGTCGCGCGACCTCACGCGCCGAAGGCGCGCTCGTCGTCGCAGAGATGCCCCGTTCCCCGTTTGGGGACCGAGGATAATGGAGCGTGCGGTACCGGCGCTACGGCGAGTTTTCCGGCTAGGCGTAGGCCGTGACCACCGCCCGGCCGCTCTTCGGCGGGCCTGGCGGCAGCGGCCGTCCGCTCGTCGACTCGATTTCGTGGTAGCGCCAGAGGAACGGTTCGTCGACGCGGCTGAACCCGGCGTCGGTGAGCAGCCCCTGGAGCCCGAGCAGGTTCGGGCCGACGTGGTTGCTCGCGTCCTCGTTCAGGTAGGCGCCCGGGTAGTACGCCATCGCGGGGCGCGGTACGTCGAGTAGGTCGACCACCGTCTCCACCACCGCGCGACCGCCAGGGGCGGTGACCGAGCGCACCCGCTTCAGGTACCCGAGCGGGTCCGGCGCGTGGTAGAGCACGCCGAGGAAGAGCACCAGGTCGAACTCGCCGCCGACGTTGTCCGGCGTCATGTCCTCGACGCGTACGACGACGTCCTTCACGACGTCGGCGAGGCCCAGCGCGTCGCGGACGAACTCGAAGTTGTCGCGCGCCGTACAGCCAGGCCAGGTCCACACGAAGTGGTCCGCGGCCACGACCTCGGCGGCGCCGCGGCGCGCGGCCTCGAAGGCGTAGTGGCCGTCGTACGCGCCGATGTCGAGCACGCGCATCCCGGCGAACGAGTCGGGCAGCCCCATGAACTGCGTCTTCCAGTGGCTCTTGTCGACGCCGTCGGCGACGATCCCGCCGCCGAAGTCGAACGAGTGGAACCAGTCGCGCGCCGCGACCTCCTTCGCGAACTGCTCGCGGTCGATGCCGGGCCGCAGCGTGAACGGCGGCGTGATCGCGTCGCCGTCCGGCGGCAAATGCACGCCGCCGAGCTCCGGCGGCCCGGGCTCCCAGCCGTGGGCTGCATCGCGTACCGCGCGCGCCATGTCGGGCAGCCGCCGGGAGACGCGCTTCACGCGCTGCGCGGTCCGGCGGAGACGTTCGGACGTAGGGGTCGTCTGCGGCACAGCGCGACAGGCTAGCGGGTGCACGCCTGCGGCCGCCGTGGTGGAGACTCGGCGGGTGTCCCAGCTAAGTGTGCACAACTTCTCGATCTCGCTCGACGGCTTCGGAACGGGCGACGGCATCACGCCGGACGCTCCGTTCGGGCACGCCGGCGAACGGCTGCACGAGTGGATGTTCGCGACCCGGTACTGGCGCTCGATGGTCGGGGAGACCGGCGGCACGACCGGCGTCGACCACGCGTTCGCCGAGCGGCACGGTGCCGGCATCGGCGCCGAGATCATGGGCCGGGGCAAGTTCGGCACGCAGACCGGGCCGTGGACCGACGTCGGCACCGAGGACGAGTGGCGCGGCTGGTGGGGGCCGAACCCGCCGTTCCACACGCCGGTCTTCGTGCTCACGCACCACCCGCGGCCGTCCATCGAGATGGAGGGCGGGACTGTCTTCCATTTCGTGGACGCGAGCCCGCAGGAGGCTGTCGCTTTGGCTCGTGAGGTGGCCGGCGACCTCGACGTACGCCTCGGCGGGGGCCCGACGGTCGTCCGCGACTTCCTCGCCGCCGGCCTCGTCGACACGCTGCACGTCGTTCAGGTGCCGATCCTGCTCGGCCGCGGCGTACGCCTGTGGGACGGCATCGAGGCTGTCGAGGAGCGCTACGACATCGAAGCGGTCTCGTCCCCGAGCGGCGTAACGCACCTGACGTTCACCCGTCGGTCTAGCCTCTGACCGTGCGAACGCCGAGCCGGCCGAAAGTCGGGCACATCCAGTTCCTAACCTAGCCCCGGTCAAGCCGCCACGGCCAAGTTGTGGACAAAACCGCAGGTCAGGGGCCCTGTCGTCGTGCCCGCGGCTAGCCGCGAGGCGCCCTTGGCCCACATTTGGCCCACAACTTTCCGGCGAACCGACGAACGAGCACCGAAGCTGGCCGCTGCGTACGCCGCCGGCCAAGGGGATGAGGTCGTTCCGCGTTCGGGCCGATCCGCGGAACACGCGAGGTATGGCCCCGGCCGCGCGGCCTGCCTCGCCCCACGTCCGGGCGGACCCGAGATTGCGCCGGAAGGCCACTTTGCCTGCGCTGTGCAAAGTGGCCGACGCGTGTGGCGACTGCTGCCACGGCGGTGTCAACTTTGCGTAGCGAGTTACTGCCACACCAAGTACTCTGTCAGCCATGAGTGTCAGCAGCGTCGCGCCGGAGGTGCGTAAGCGGGTCGTCCGCTCGCGCGACCGGTTCTGGCGTCCGGAGGACTTCGACGGTTCTCCGGACGCGGTCGCGCAGGCACTGTCCCGCCTTGCTCGCGCCGGAGAGCTTCGTCGGGTGAGGCGAGGGCTCTACTGGCGGGGAACACCCACCCGGCTCGGCATGGCTCCACCGCCGGCGGCTCGCCTTGCGGAGGAGATCGTCGGCGGTCCCGGCATCGGACCCGCTGGCTGGAGCGCGGCGCTGCTGCTTGGCCTGTCGACGCAAGTGCCACGGTGGGAGACGATCGCCGTGCCAGGGCGCGCACCGCGCAACTCGGGGTCCGTCAACGTTGTCAGTCGTGCCGCTAGCGTGAAGCGCCGTGATGAGCGGCTCCGTGCTGCTGAGGTCGCACTCCTCGAAGTGCTCCGCGATTGGGAAGGCCTGGTCGAAGTGCCGTCTGCCGAAGCCGTCGATCGGATCGCTCGTCTCGCGGATGCCGGTGTGCTTCGCTTCGATCGGCTGGTCCGCGCGGCCGTGACTGAGCCGCCGCGCGTTCGCGAGCGGCTGCGGCAACTACTCGCCTTGGGTCGATGGGCTGTCGCCAACTCGGTGCCGCCCGCGCGGAGCGGTTCGGTTCGCAACGACCACTCGTTGGCGGGTTGATCCATGCCTCTGTTCCGTGACTCGGACGAGTTCGCCCCCACCCTCGACGCTGCTGCCGAGCGCCTCGGGATCAGCGCGACGGCAGTTGAGAAGGACTACTGGGTCAGCGAAGTCCTCCGTGTGCTGGCGCAGGACTTTCGGAACGACTTCATCTTCAAGGGCGGCACGAGCCTGTCGAAGGCGTACCGAATCGTGGAGCGGTTCTCCGAGGACATCGACGTGCTCGTCATCGCGGGCGACCGCGGTCGCGGCACGACGGACAAACTCATGAAGGCGATGGGCGCCGCGGCCGCGGCCGGCGTCGGTGGCGCGGCATCGCCGGTCGGCGGCTCCGAGACCGGTCGGCACCGCTCGTACAGCGTCACCTATCCCGCCACACGGGAGCCGACTGCGCTGATCCAGACGAGCGTCTTGCTAGAGATGGGAGTTAGGGGCGGCCACCATCCGAACGAGTCGGCTGCAGTCGGCTGTCTACTTGGGGACGTCCTCGCCGCGGCCGGCACGGATCTTCGTGAGTTCGCAGATCTCGAACCCTTCGAGGTGGTGGTGCTGCATCCCGGACGCACGCTGCTGGAGAAGCTGGTCCACATCAATGCGGTCGGGCAGCAACTCGCGGCCGACAGTGCGCGACGTCCCGACCGCCGCAGCGGTCGTCACTTCTATGACGTCTTCCAACTCCTCGGCGACAGCCGCGTGCTGGATCTGCTGAGCGACCGTGAGGAGTTCGAGCAGGTCATCGCCAGCATCGAGGACATTGACCGCACCTACTTCGGTCGCGAGGAGGCCGTCAGCGTCCGCCCTCCGGATGGTTTCGGATCAAGTCTCGCGTTCGACGTCACGAGCGACGCGTCGCGTCGGCTACGCGCCGCATACGAGGCAACGATCCCCGATCTCTACTTCGGGCCGGCCCAGCCCCCTACGTGGGAGGAGATCTGCCGCCGGGTCACAGAGCGGGCTGTGCTGCTCTGACCTGGGCGCATCGCCTCAGAGCGTCACTCGCACGACGAAGCGAAACGCGAGTATCGAGCCGCTCGCGGTCCCCGTCCGCTGGCCACCAAGATGTCAGAATTGATCGACCACGTCCGAGCGCCACCCGTCAGGGGGAACAGTTGCACGAGGTGCCCTCGCGCCTGCGGCTACAGATGTGCCGGCAAGCCACATGTGTCAGTATCGCGGACGGCTCGCGCGCCGCTCTAGGCAGAACGTCGTGATCCGCTTCCCAATCTTGGAGCGCCTCGACGTGCATGGCTTCGGCATGTTTCCGGGCACCGCTGCCAGGGCTGGGCTCGGGGTCGAGTTCAAACCCGGTCTTACGCTCGTGCTCGGAGCCAATGGCCTCGGGAAGTCCACGCTCATAACGATGATCTATCGAATGATGACCGGTCCTTATGAGATACCGGGGCTTCCAGGAGCGTCATCCCTCGGTAGCAGAAGCCTTGAGGCGACGCGCCTCCAACGCTGGGACCGAAGGATATTCGCGGCACGAGTAAATGACGACGCCGCCGACGCGCAGGCGACGCTCGTGGTGTCCTTCGGCACGGACAAGGTCGAGATAACGCGTTCGCTTCACGATTTGACTCTACTCGACCTCAAGGTGAACGGTCGGTCGCGCCAAGGCACCGAGGACAGCTATCAGCGCATAATCCTGGATCTAACCGAGCTCCCTACTTTTGGGGACTTCATTCTCATCCTCCGATTCCTAGTCTTCTACTTCGAAGACCGTCATTCGCTCATCTGGGATCCAACGGCGCAGCGTCAGATTCTTCGGCTTCTTCTCTTACCGACAAAGGTTGCATCAGCGTGGGCTCGGCACGAACGCGAGGTGCTAGAGCTGGATAGCCGTGTCAGGAATCTCCGAAACGCACTAAACAAGGAGGAGAAGGAGGAAAGGACCGGTAAGGCTAAGGCGACACGCGGCACCGACGTACCGCGGCAGATCGAGGATACCGAGGCGGCGTTGTCCCGTGACGACAACCAACTGTCTGTCCTCGAAGAGCGACTGCCGGCACTCGAAGCGGCGCGACAGCAGGCGCGCCTCTTAATGTTGACAGCCGAACAGGAAAGGGAGTCAGAATTCCGGCGGCTTGAAACGTTACAGTTGAGCCGTATTGAAGCCGCGTTTCCTTCCTATGACGAGGCATTTAGATATCTGTTCGGACGTTTGCTGTCTACAGGCGTGTGTCAGACCTGCGGCACTGAAGTGCCTGATTTTGTTGTCGAGATCGAGGAGCGGATCCGGTCGTCGCGGTGTGCGGTGTGCGACTCGGCGGTACAGAACCAAACGCCTCAGCAACGCGCAACTGAGAAAAAGATCGCAGCGCAAGCAGCGAGAGTTGATTCGCTTGACATCCGGATAGAGGCTGCGTCCGAGGAGCGGGAACAAGCGGAGAAGGAATATGACGCGGCCCTCACGGAACTCCAGCGTTTAAGAAGTTCGATCGCGACTAATCGAGCGACCCTAAACGAACTAATACGCAAACTACCGCCAGACGAGCGCACGCTTCGGGCGCAGTCGCAACAAGTGACAACCCTACGCGCACATCTGGCGGGTCTGCAGCGCGAGTTAGACGAGCGAAGAACCAAATTCGATCAAGTAGTGCGACGCGATATTGCGACGATCGCGCGAGAGCGCGACAAAATAATCTCCGTGTTCAAGCGGTTTGCTGAAGGCTTCCTGTTCGAGCAGAGCGAGCTCCGTTGGGCTCCGCACAAGACGACTGTCGGCCAAACTGGGCGAACATTCGAATTCCCGGCGTTCGAGCTGGAAATGACTGGGTCGGACTTCGCGACCCCCGTCCGACGATCCTCGGCCGACCAGGTGTCTGAGAGTCAGCGAGAGTTTGTCGACCTAGCGTTCCGAATGGCACTGATGGACGTTGCTGGTTATGAGGCGTCGGGTTCAATGGTTGTTGACGCACCAGAAGCATCCCTTGATGCAGTATTCGCGCATAGAGCGGCGGCAGTCCTTGTTCGCTTCGCGGACACCGGAATGAACAACAGGCTAGTAACCACGTCCAACCTTGTTGATGGCCAACTTGTCCCCGAGATGCTCCGAGCGGCCCGCATCACTTCACCCAAGAGTCCACGCGTAGTAGATCTGCTGACGATCGCAACGCCTACTGCCGCGCTGCGAGAGTTGCGCGATGAGTACCGGGATCTGTTCGATCGCATGTTCGGCCGTAGGGCGGCGAAGCAGGTTCCTTCCCCGTGAAGACACGTATTGCGCCGCTTCGCCTAGGCATTGAACGCCAACTGCGAGTGATCGGACTTCTCGACGGTGCTGACGAGGTCGGCCTGACGCCGCTCGCAACCCTGGAGTTGCACACTCTTGCCTATCTGTCTGATGCGCTAGCACCCGTGTGGGGTCTCCCGCTGGTAGACGCGCAGATCTTGAAGGGCCGGCGCCCCTACTTTCCAAGTCTGCAACGTGACATCGATCAACTCGTGGGGCTTGGTGTGATTGCCGTCGCCGGCGCGACCTACATCCAAGCGGGAGCTCAATGGCAGGTCGACGCGCGTTTCTCGTTGCACCGAGAATATGCAGACCCGATCCTTAACGCGGTCCGCCAATACGAGAATCGCACCCGCGAGTTGGAGTTCGTACGAGAAGTTGTATTTGCCGCGTCGGCACTAGGGCGGGAGGGGATCGCGGACGCCACAAGCGTCGATGCCGCGTATGGCGACCCCGTCGTCGGCGAAGGGGGTGTCATCGACCTGGCGGACGAGCAGGGCAACGCAACGGCCGACGTTGCGCGGAGGTTCGCCGCCCTGACGGGCCAGGAGACGTCCGTCTCGCCGGCGGCCATGCTCCATCTCTACGTCCGGCACTTGTTCATGAGGCTCGAACGTGAGTAACGCGACGAAGAGAGGTGTCGGATCAACGGGTTGGGACGATGCCGAGCTGCTCGCCACCGCCTCCGAATTTGCCGGCGTGGGATCCGATGCCGGCTTGGATCGCGTGGATCGGTTCCGGGCCGCGATGGCTCGACTTGTTGGCAAGTATTGCGCACGCGAAGCTGGCGCTGCGGCCCGTGGTAGCCGCGGACTCAGTGTGTTCTTGTTGTACCCGGCTGAGGTGCCCGATATTGTCGCCGACGCATGCAAGCGGGTGACGATGCTGGATCGAGCACGCGAACCACTCGGTGGACGGATTTGGTTCGTGAACCACGTCGGTAGCCTCGCGCGTTGGTGTCCCGGCGAGTTCGAGTCGGATGACGATCTGTTCAGGTTCGTTACTGATGATCTAGGGCTTGGCTCTGTTCCAGCCGTCATTGTGGACGATGAAGACGAGATTGAACTTCGCTTCTATCCCGATGGACTGTCACGCCCCGACAAGTGGGACCGACTTCATCCGGCTAATGCGCAGATCCCGCTCGATGAGATACTTCGGGTTGTAGAGGGGGTATATCGCAAGCGACTGGTGACGCCCGCGACGCATCCCACCGATCTCAAAGTCTGGGCTGACGCACGGACGGGCACGCCCGTTGAGCACGCCGAACGGGTTCTCGCGAGTGTTGTGCTCATTGCGCTGCAGGGGCGGTTCTCCTGGTGCGATGTCGATATTGAGAGGCCCCTCCCGGCGGGTCGGATCGACATCGTCATCGACGAGCCGGTTGTCGGTGATGTGGGAACGACCGTCACTCACGCGATTCTTGAACTGAAGGTGCTGCGGTCACGCTCACACACCGGGAGGCGTGTAGGGGCCGCGAGGACGGCGCAGGCGATCGAGGACGGGGTGGTGCAAGCCGCTGCATACCGCACCGAATCGAAGGCTCGCGCGGCTGCACTGTGCTGCTTCGACATGCGCGATGACTACGCCGGCTCCGCGTGCTTTGCGCCCGTCGAGGCGCTAGCATCGCGTGTCGGCATTGAACTTCGACATTGGCATCTGTTCCGCAACGCAAAAGCATGGCGCAACCAACAATTAGCCACGGGGGCATTAGATGTCGAACGTAATGAGGACGCCTCGTGACGAGTCTGGAAGACCACTACCGCGACGTCCAGTCGCCTTTCTTGGTTGAAGAAGCGCCAGACTATGCCGATTTGGTTGTCCCGACCGGGAACACTGACGAACCGGTGCATCGATGGTTCCATGTCAAGGAGGCATTCTCGCACCGGCTGCTGCCCCGGGTCTTAAAGGATCTCGGGCTCGCAGAGGCAGAGGAGTTGCGGGTTTTGGACCCGTATGCGGGTTCTGGGACGACTGCCGCGTCGGCCGCAGCGGCGGTTCGAGACGGGTCGTTCACTGCGGCTAATGTCGCCGGGGTCGAGTGCAACGGCTTTCTGCATTTAGTCGCAAGTGCGAAGATAGCGGCGCTCCGTAATCCTCCAAAGCGGCTCAACGAGGTGGCAGAACGAGTAGCTTCACGTGCGCTTGCAAGTCAGGACAGTGTAGAGCTTCCGGCGTTATCAACGTTTCAGAATAGCGACTACTTTGAGCGAGACGACGTTGCCCAGCTCGTTCGGCTCAGGCTTGCAATTGATGCAACAGAGCGACGAGGGTCCGCGGCGGAGGCAGTTGCGCTTCTGCGCGTTGCTTTGGGGGCGACCATTGAGCCAATTTGCAACCTGCGACGCGACGGCCGTACATTGCGGTATAGCGAGAAGCGGACACGGCCGCCCGTGATTGAAGCGTGGCGAGCGAAGGTAGCGCAGATTGAGGCAGACCTCCCGACGACCGGTATCGCGGTTGATGGTGACGTACACCGCGGCGATGCGAGGACGCTCGACGATATTGCGCCAGACTGGACGTGTGACCTTGCATTGTTTTCGCCACCATATCCGAACAACATTGACTACACCGAAGTATATAAACTAGAAAACTGGCTGCTTGGTTTCATCACGTCTGGAGAGGAGTTCACAAGCCAGCGCCTGCGGACGGCCTACAGCCACCCGAGCATTCTGCGAGTTGACCCGATGCCTGCGCCAGAGCTGTCGGAGGAGGAGAATCGGCGCGTGGCGGGTTGCATCGATCCAGTTGTCGACGCACTTCCAGCGGATCGCTACTTCGAAGGTCGCCGTCGGATGTTTCGCGGTTACGCCGTGGACATGTACCGCACTCTGCGTGCCGTGCGACGGACGCTTCGACCAGGAGCAGATGTGGTATATGTCGTAGGAAACTCGGCTCACGGCGGACGGGAAGCGGCATTTGTCGTGGCTGCGGATATCATAATTGCACAGGTTGCGGAGGTCGCCGGTCTAAGCGTGCAGCGCATTGCGGTCGCGCGGTATCCGCGACGTCGAAGCGTAGACAGCGCGTTCTTGCGTGAGAGCGTCGTGTTTCTCAAGGGCTAGTAGAGAACCGCGTGCTCGGTCGAGCGCCGCGGGCCGCGCAGGGTGAGGGGCCGCCCCCCCCACGCGTCAAGACCGCTTCGCGCCGCTTCGCGGCCGGCCTTCGGCCGGGTCTCGACCCGCGGGCCCCTGCGGCCCCTCCGGTCAGGTGAAGCGGGCAGGCCACGGCCTGCCCGCCGAGCGCGCGGCCCGCGGCGCTCTCAGCCGGTCTCGAAACGGCCGGCGCGAGCTCTGAACTGTCGACTTTGGATGCCTTGCAGGGTGCCTCGCAGGGTGCCTCGCAGGGTCACCGAGGTTCGAGGCACCCTGCGGGGCACCCCTAAAAGATCTTGAAGCCTCCGCCGCACCCCCGCTGACCTGCGGCTTTGCGCCGTGGGGGACTCGGTCGTGGGACTAGGTCGGGACCGCCTCGCGCCCCCGACCTAGTCCCACTCCCTCGTCAGGACAGAAGGAGGAGAGGAGTGGGTCAACGGGGCTGCGGCGGAGGCAGGGGATCGAAGGATCTGGAGGTGTATCCACAGGCTGCTGGCCGGGGTGAGGTTCTTCCACAAATTTCTGATCGGGGTGTCGGTAGGGGTTGCGCGACCGTCATTATTCAACTGTGAGTGTAACGAGGTCAGTCGTCGTCGGGGTCCGGGAAGAGCCGGGCAACGGGTACGCCGAGTGCGCGCGCGAGTGCGTAGATCACGTCGAGCGTGGGACCGCGGCCACCGCGTTCCAGCTCGGAGACGTACGCCGTACTCACGCCGGCGCGCGTGCCGACGTCGACCTGGCGCAGCCCTGCGGACTCGCGGAGCTCGCGCAGCCGTCGACCGAACAGCACGCGCGGCGGATCGCCGTCGTTCTCGGTACCTGGCTGCACGGCGCTCACCCTACGGCCGCCGCAGGACGCGATCGGCCGCTCCCTTTCGCGATCTTGGAGGACGCATGTCGCAGCCGGTTCTAACCACTGAGAGCAGCAGTACGTATCTCGTCCTGCGGGTAGTCGCGGTTCACGACGACCCGGGCAATCTCGGGGCCTGGCGCGCTGAGGTCAACGACCCGGCGAGCCCGCTGGCTGGCCTCTACGCGTTCGGTGACTCGCTGACCGCGGCCCGGGACGCGCTCGCCGTCACGGCATGGGCCGCGGTCGTCGCCGGAGAACTCGGGCCGTTCGGCGTCACGGCCGACGACCTAGCCGGCCTGCATGTCGTCGTGTCCACCTGCGCGACGTACGACGCGGCGTGGCTCGCCAGCGCGATCGATGCGGCGTAGGAGGCGCGCATGACGGCGGTGGACGAACGGGTGTGCGCGCCGCGGATCACGAGCGGCCGCGAAGGAGACGAGCCGTACTCGTCATGGGTACGGCGCGCGAAGTGTGCGGGACGGACGGCGCTGTTCGGCGACGAACAGCTCGCCGACGAGGCGCTGGCGGTCTGCGGCGTCTGCCCGGTGCGGCGGCAGTGTCGGCGGTGGGCGCTGACCAACGCCGTTGACGGCATTGCGGGCGGCATGACCGCCGCCGAGCGCGCGGGGTGGCGACAAGAGGCAGGCGAGCCAGAGCCGGTCGTGATGGTCGAGGACTTCCTGCTCGCGGAGGTCGTCAGCGCGGACACGACGTGGGGGCGCGGCCGGTCGGAGGCGATTCTGAACGCCGTCGCGCGGTGGACGGAGGACGGCGAGACGGCGCGGCAGATCGGGCTCCGACTTGGCGTGACGCGGCGCACGGTGAATCGGCTTCGAGCGCGGTGCCGCGAGCGTCAGGCGTCTTGAGAGGTGGTTCCTCGGTTGGGCCACCGAGGTACCACCCGAGGGACCACCCTGGCGCGATCCTTTCGCCAGCCGTTCCGCCTGGCTGACCTGCGGCGATGCGCTCAGCGCGGGGTCGGGAGTGCTACTTGGTCGGAGCCGCTTCGCGCCCCCGACCAAGTAGCACTCCCTCGACATGAACTTGGTGAAAGAGAGGGAGGTCAGCCAGGCGGAACGGCAGTACGGAGTTGGGTCGGGAGGGGAGTGACAGAAGCAGCAGGAGTAGAGGGTTCTAGGGAGCGGGAAGGGCGAGCACAGAGGGTGTCCAGAACGGCCGGAGCGGGCTCGTCGTCATACAGGTGGCCGTAGCGGTCCATCGTGAGCGAGACGGTCGTGTGGCCCATCCAGACGGACAGCCGCTTCGGGTTGACGCCGGCCGCGATCATCAGCGATGCGTACGTGTGTCGTAGGTCGTGGAACCGCGTCTCGGCTGGCAGCCCGGCACGGATGACGGCGGGCTGGAACACCTGCGTGTAGAAGGCGTTGTGCCGTCGCGGCCTGCCGTTGTCACCGAAGATCAAGTCGTCCATGTCGAGTTCCGCGCGGCCGATGTGCGCGGCGAGCAGGTCGCACAGAGCCGGAGACAGCGGCACCGTCCGGCGTCCGGCCGCGCTCTTCGGCGTGTCCACGATCAGCTCGGTGCCGAGGTCCGCGACGGTCTGGCGGACGTTCACGCGGCGGCGGAGCAGCTCGACATCGCGGACGCGCAGTCCGTTCAGCTCCCCGGCGCGCAGACCGGAGCCAGCCGCGGTGAGGACCAGCAGGTCGAGCGGCGGCGGCAGTTCCTCCGCGAGCGCCTGGACCTGCTCGACGGTCAGGAACACGTTGTCTCGCGGACGCAGTCGAGGCGGCTTCACGTCGCGGCATGGGTTCGTCCGGATCATCTTGCGGCGCATCGCCTCGTCGAGGATCAGGCGGCAGACCATGAGGACGTTGCGGACAGTCGAGGGGCGACGACCGGCGGCGGTCATGGCGTTCACGAGCGCCTGGACCTCGCCGTACGTGATGCGCCCGACCGGGCGGTCGTGCAGGGACGCGAGGTTGTGGTCAATCGCGGAGCGGTAGGTGATCTGCGTCCGGCGCTTGAGGTGCGCCTGTCCTGCGAACCATTCCTCTGCCACGACCTTGAACTTCACCAAGCCAGCGGTAGGGGCGACGTACGAGCCTTCGCGGACGTCGGCCAGGGTCGCGTTCTGGAAGGTGCGCGCCTCGTCCATCGAGGCGAACGTGCGCGACCGCTGGATGCCTTCGGCGTCGCGGAAGCGGACCTCGTAGACGTCTCCGCTCGTCCGTCTCTTGCGCCTGATCCCGCTCGTCCGGGTGCGAGTACGAGTGGCCATGACCGACCTCCACAACACGTCTCCATCGCACGGTAGCCAGCAGTTGCGCCATGTTTCGGACCAAGATCACGGCCCACACTTGGCCCACAAGACAGGGCCGGACGAGGGACTACGCGGCGACACCACGTAGGACGTGATCTAGCCTCTGACCTGTGCAAACGCCTCCGAGCGAGCAGGGGCCGCGGCGGCCCCGCGTCGGTCATATTCAGTTCCTCAACTGCCTGCCGCTCTACTGGGGCCTGATGCGCTCCGGCGCGCTGCTCGACGTCGACCTCACCAAGGACACCCCCGACCGCCTCAACGACGCCCTCGTCCGCGGCGACCTCGACATCGGCCCGATCAGCCTCGTCGAGTACCTCCGCCATGCGGACGACCTGCTCGTCCTCCCCGACGTCGCCGTCGGCTCCGACGGCCCGGTCCTCTCGGTCAACCTCATCGCCAAGACGCCGCTCCAAGAGCTCCAGCACATAGCACTCGGCTCCACATCCCGCACCAGCGTCCTGCTCGCCCAGCTGCTCCTCGAGGAACGCCATGGCACGACCCCCACCTACGCCACGATGCCGCCGGACCTCACGGCGATGCTGCTGGAGGCCGACGGCGCGGTGCTCATCGGCGACGCCGCCCTCCGCGCCGCCAAGCACACCGATCTCCACGTCACCGACCTCGGTCAGGAGTGGCGCGACTGGACGGGCCTGCCGATGGTCTTCGCCGTCTGGGCCGCCCGCCGTGACTTCGCCGAGGCCCACCCCGGCGTCGTCAAGGAGGTCCACGACGCGTTCGTACGCTCCCTCGACCTCTCCCTCGCGAACGTCGCCGAGGTCGCCGCGCAGGCCGCCCGCTGGGAGGCGCTCGACGCCGCCGAGCTGGAGCGGTACTTCACGACGCTCGACTTCCGACTCGGCGAACGACAGCTCCAAGGGCTGAGGGAGTTCGCCCGCCGCGCCGCGCCGAGAGGGGACTGGGCGCCGGACGTCGAAGTGAGGTTCGCCCAGGTGTAGAGGGAGGGGAGCGACGTCGTGCGCGCCACGCTCCTCGCCGCCGCGCTCGTCGCCGCGACCCTCCAGCCGACGTACGCCGCCGACGCCGTCATCACGGCCGCGGGCAACGCGTTCGCCCCCTCGAACGTCACGGTCACGCAGGGCAGCAGGCTCACGTTCGCCAACGCCGACGCCGCCCCGCACAACGTCGTCGCCGACGACACCACCAACAACGGCGCGCTCTTCCGCAGCGCCGTCGCCACCACCGGCCAGAGCGCCGACGTCAAGGGCGTCGACAAGCTGAAGGCCGGCACCTATCCGTTCTACTGCTCGCTCCACCCGAGCATGCGCGGCGTCCTCACGGTCACCGGCGGCACGCCGACGACGTTCGCGCCCACCCCCACCGGCGGCAACGTCCCCACCCCGACCGCCCTCACGGTCCATAAGAACGCCGTTTACGTCACCAGCTACGGCGCCGGCACGGTGATGCGGCTGCCGATCCTTCCCGGCGGCGCGCTGGGGCCCGCGACGCCGTACGCCACGGGCTTCGACTCCCCGCTCGGCCTGGCGTTCGGGCCCGACGGCACGCTGTACGTCGCCGACTCCCACGACGGCCCCACCCGCCGCCTCGGCCGAGTCACCGCCGTGAAGCCGAACGGCACCAAGACCACGGTGGTCGACGGGCTCCCGAACGGCCGCCACAACACCAACAACCTCGCGGTGCACCGCGGCCGCCTGTACGTCACCAACGGCAACTCCACCGACGACGGCGTCACCGGCGGCGACCCCGAGGCGCCGCTCTCCGGAACGCTCCTGAGCTACAAGCTCCCCGTCAGCCTCAAGTCGAGGCCGACGGTCGAGGCGAAGGGTCTCCGCAACGCCTACGACGTCGCGTTCCGCCCCGGCACGAACGAGGCGTGGTTCCCCACGAACGGCCCCGACGCGCTCGATCCGTGGGGCGAGGACCTGCTGCACAGGACCGACGTCACGAAGGGCACAGCCGACTACGGCTTCCCCGCCTGCGTCTACAAGTCCAGCGGCGCCAAGCCGGTCGGACCCGCCCAGAGTCCCGTCTACACCAGCAGAAAATGCCGCCCGAACGCCAAGCCCGTCCTCGCGCTCGGCCTGCACGTCTCCGCCAACGGCGTCGCGTTCGGACCCGGCGGCGCGTGGGGCAACGACCTCTACATCGCCGAGTACGGCAGCAACTCGCCCTCCGCGCAGGGCCACCGCGTCGTCCGCGTGCCGATCACGAGGATCGGCCCCCAGGCACCACAAGACGTCATGACGAGCGCCGCGCCGCTGGACCTCGCGTTCGGCCCCGACGGTCTCTACGTCGCCGACTTCGCCACCGGCGCGATCACCCTCGTCCGGGCGCTGTAGTGCCCACGCTCACGGCCACCGACGTCAGCAGGCTGCTTGGCCGCGTCGCGTTCGGCGCGACGAGCACCGACCTCGACACGTGGACCGGGCGCCCGTACGAGGACCTGGTCGAGGTGCTCCTCACCGCCGACGCGACGGCGCCGCTGCCGGACGACGCGGTGCGCCTGACGTTCCAGACGGGCGCGAGCCTCGACGAGAGCGCCGCGCGCGCATGGTGGCTGGAACGGATGCGCACGACACCGTTCCCGCTGCTGGAACGCATGACGCTGCTCTGGCACGGCCACTTCGCCACCGGCATCCGCTACCCGCCGACGCTCGCGCACCTCGTCATCCAGAACCAGACGCTGCGCGCCCACGCCCTCGGCAACGTCCGCACCCTCGTCGAGGTGGTCAACACCGACCCCGCGATGCTCTACTGGCTCAACGGCGTCGAGAACGCCCCGCCGAAGTCGAACGAGAACTACGCCCGCGAGTTCTTCGAGCTGTTCACCCTCGGCAAGCGCCCGCAGGTCTACACGGAGACCGACATCCGTCAGGCCGCCAAGGCGTTCACCGGCTGGTACGTCGACGGCAACAACATGGCGCAGTTCGCCGCGAGCAGGCACAACACGAAGAAGAAGAAGGTCCTCGGCCGCACGATCGACAACCTCGGCGCGGACGAGCACAAGGCGCTCGCCGACGTCGCGCTGGACCAGCCGGTGGCGAAGAAGTTCCTCGCGTACAAGCTCGTCGCCAACCTCGCCTACCTCCCCTCCGGCAACGACGCGCTCGTCAACGCCGTCGCCACCGCGTTCACGAAGAACGACTGGGACGTCAAGGCCGCGGTCCGCACCCTGCTGCTGCACAAGGACTTCAGGGCCGCCAGCAGCACGAGAAGGCTCGTACGGTCGCCGGTCGAGTGCGTCGTCCACGCCGCCAAGGTGCTCGACGTCCGCATCGCCGGCGGCGACCTGCCGTGGGCGCTGGAGGGGATGGGTCAGTCGCTGTTCGACCCGGTGGACGTGAGCGGCTGGCCGCTCGGCCGCGACTGGGTGTCGCCGGTGACGGCGATCGCGCGGTACGACGCCGGGCTGCTCCTGCACCGGCTCGCGACCGAAGCGCCGCAGAACGCCGCCACGCCGCTGCCCGTGGCCGAGGACACCGCGGGCTGGACGCGCAGACTCGGGCTGACAGCGCTCTCGACCAACACGAAGAACGCCCTCGGCGCGTACCTCCGTTCGGCGAAGAAGGCGACACCGTACGACCGCCAGGCCGGCGTCCTCACGCTGCTGCTGTCGAGCCCGGAGTGGGTGGTGCTCTGATGGCGCTGACCCGCAGGCAGCTCATCGCGGCAGGAGCGGGCGCGGCCGCCACGCACACGGTCCTGCCCGCCGTCGGGCGGGTGGGCACCGCGTTCGGCGAGAGCCGCGCCGCGCCCCACTCGAGCAAGAGGAACCGGCTCGTCGTGATCCACCTCGACGGCGGCAACGACGGCCTCAACACCGTCATCCCGACGGCAGGCAGGGCGTACGACGTCTACCGGAAGGTCCGCCCCGCGCTCGCCTACAAGCCGTCACAAACGCTGCGCCTGACGGGAAATCTCGGCCTCAACGCCAAGCTGAAGACGCTGCACCGGCTCTACGGCGACGACCGGGTCGCGATCGTGCAGGGCGTCGACTACCCGGACCACTCGTACTCGCACTTCACGTCGGCCGACGTGTGGCACTCGGGGGAGCCGGGGCGCGCCGCGACGTCCGGCTGGCTGGGCAGGCACCTCGACCGGGTCGGCGTCGGCGACGGCGAGCTGCGCGGCGTCGGCATCGGCCGCGAGCTGCCGTTGATGCTGCGCGGCAACAAGACCTCCGGGATCGAGATCGCGTCGATCGCGAGCGCGCGCTTCGCCGACGGCACGAGCGCGATCGCGAACGCGCGGCACGACGCGCTGGCGCTGTTCGGGCACCACGCGCGCGACGACGTCCTCCGCAGGCACGTCGGCCTCGGCGCGCGGCAGGCGGTGGACCTCGTCGACGTGCTGAGCAAGGTGCCCGCCGCGAAGAGCACGGGCAACCCCCTCGGCGACGCGATGCTCACCGCGCGGACGCTGCTCGGGCTCGACCTCGGCGTCGAGGTGGTGTTCGTCCGCGCCGGCGGCTACGACACGCACACCGAGCAGAAGGGGCGGCACGAGCAATTGCTCGCCAAGCTCGACGCGGCGCTCGAGGCGTTCTTCTACGGCACCTCCGCGGGCGAGTCGCTGGGCGTTGGAGGCGCGCTCCCCGCGTCACTCGCGTCCCGGACGACGGTGCTGGTGCTGAGCGAGTTCGGGCGGCGCATCGGCGAGAACGGCAGCGGCGGCGGCGCGGGCACCGACCACGGGGCGTCGGCGCCGGTGTTCGTCATCGGACCGCGCGGCCGCGTACGTCACGGCCTCCACGGCGACACCCCGCCGCTCGGCACGACCGCCGCGCCCGCCGACAACCTCGTCATGACGACCGACGTACGCCGCCTCTACGCCACGGTGCTCGACGACTGGCTGCACGACCCCGACCCGCTGTACCGCGGCGTACGTCCGCTGCGCCTCTTCCGGTGACGTTCTACGCTGACGGCGTGAGCAGCCACCTCCAGGACGTCCTCGACCGCGCCGCCGACGGCGGCCGCATCACGCCGGAGGAGGCGCTGGCGCTCTACACGGACGCGCCGTTCCACGCCCTCGGCCACGCCGCGGACACGGTGCGCCGCAGGCGTTTTCCCGACAACGTCGCGACGTACCTCATCGACCGCAACATCAACTACACGAACGTCTGCGTGACGGCCTGCAAGTTCTGCGCGTTCTACCGCGCGCCGGGCCACGAGGAGGGCTGGGTCCGCGACCTCGACGAGATCCTGCGCCGCTGCGCGGAGGCGGTCGACCTCGGCGCGACGCAGATCATGCTGCAGGGCGGGCACCACCCCGACTTCGGGATCGAGTGGTACGAGCGGACGTTCTCCGCGATCAAGGCGGCGTTCCCGCAGCTGGCCCTGCACTCGCTGGGCGCCAGCGAGGTCGTGCACATCGGGCGGGTCAGCGGCCTCACCCACGAGCAGGTCATCGAACGCCTCCGAGACGCCGGCCTCGACTCGTTCGCGGGCGCCGGCGCGGAGATCCTCACGGAGCGGCCGCGGCAGGTCATCGCGCCGTTGAAGGAGCCGGGTCACGTCTGGCTGTCGGTCATGGAGACGGCGCACCGGCTCGGGGTGGAGTCGACGGCGACGTTCATGATGGGCACAGGCGAGACCAACGCCGAGCGCATCGAGCACCTGTCGATGATCCGCGACGTGCAGGACCGTACGGGCGGCTTCCGGTCGTTCATCCCGTGGACGTACCAGCCGGAGAACAACCACCTCAAGGGCCACACGCAGGCGACCACGATGGAGTACCTGCGGATGATCGCGGTGGCGCGGCTGTTCTTCGACAACATCGCGCACCTGCAGGGCTCATGGCTCACCGTCGGCAAGGACGTCGGCCAGCTCACGCTGCACCTCGGCGCCGACGACCTAGGCTCGATCATGCTCGAGGAGAACGTCGTGTCGGCGGCCGGCGCCAAGCACCGTTCCAACCGGCTCGAGCTGATCCACCTCATCCGCGCGGCGGGGCGCATCCCCGCGCAGCGCGACACGCTGTACCGGCACCTCGTCGTCCACGACGACCCCGCCAACGACCCCGTCGAGAACGTCTCCTCCCACGTCTCGTCGACGGCCCTCACGCTGACGCCGGCGTGACGTCCGCGGCGTGAGCGCGACGCTTCACTGCGCGCCGGTCGTCCTGCCCATCGCGTCAGAGCCGATCCGCGACGGCGCCGTCCTCGTCGAAGGCGACCGGATCGTCGCGGTCGGCCCGCGCTCGTCGGTCGACACCGGCACCGCGCGGGTCCGCGAGTGGCCGGGCGTCCTGCTCCCCGGCCTCGTCAACGCGCACACGCACCTGCAGTACACGGACTTCGCCGACCTCGCGACGGCGGGGATGCCGTTCCACCAGTGGATCCGCACGCTGACCGAACGCCGCCACACCTGGGTCCCCGCGCAGTGGCAGGAGAGCGCGCGGCGCGGCGTCCACGAGGTGCTGCGCACGGGCACGACCTGTATCGCGGACGTCGTCTCCGACGTCGCGATGCTGCCGGTGCTGGCGCGGTCGGGGCTGGCGGGGATCGCGTACATCGAGGTCGTCGGCGTGGAGTCGTACCGCTGGCCTGACGCGCGGGCGGCACTGCTCGCCAAGCTCGACGGCGCCCCGAACGGCATCGACCTCGGCGTCAGCCCGCACGCGCTCTACTCGCTGGGGCTGGACGCCGTACGCGGCGCGGTGTCCGTCGCCCGCGAACGCGCGCTCCGCCTGCACCCCCACGTCGCCGAGACCGAGCACGAGGTCGAGTACATCGCCTGCGGCACAGGTCCGATCGCGGAGTTCGGCGAGGGGCGGGGGCTGACGTTCGAGCACATCGGCAACGGCAGCGGCCGTACGCCTGTCGCCGAGGCCGACGCGCTCGGGCTGCTCGGCCCCGACGTGCACGTCGCGCACGGCGTCCACGTCTCCGCCGGCGACCGCGAGACCCTGCGCGGGCACGGCACGGCGGTCGCGCTGTGCGTGCGCTCGAACGCGACGCTCGGGGCGGGGACGGCGCCGGTGGCGGCGTACCTCGACGAGGGCAGCCCGATCGCCGTCGGCACCGACTCACGCGCGTCGTCGCCCTCACTCGACCTCGTCGAGGAGTTGCGCGCACTCTACGAAACCGCTGTCTCCCAAGGCTTTCCGCCGTCCGGTCTTGCCAAGCGGCTGGTCGAGGCGGCGACGGCCGGCGGGGCGTACGCGCTCGGCCGGACCGACGTGGGGGTGCTGGCGCCGGGCGCGCGGGCGGACCTGACGGCGTTCGACGTGCCGGTCGACGGCGATCCGTACGACGCGCTCGTCGCGCACGGCGCGGGCCGCTGCGTGGTCACGGTGCTGGGTGGCCGGATGGTGCACCGTAGGGTCGCGTCGTGACCCGCGCCGACCTGGGCAAGCAGCCGCACGACGTGGCGGCGATGTTCGACGACGTCGCGCCGCGCTACGACCTCACCAACGCCGTCCTCTCCCTGGGCCAGGACCGCTCGTGGCGGCGCGCGACGGCCGCCGCGGTCGGCGCCAAGCCGGGGGAGCGCGTGCTCGACCTCGCCGCCGGCACGGGCACGTCGTCGGTCGCGCTGGCGGCCTCCGGCGCGGACGTCGTCGCGTGCGACTTCAGCCTCGGCATGCTGCGCGTCGGCGTGCGGCGCAACGAGCACCCGCGCGTCTCGTACGTCGCGGGCGACGGGCTGCGGCTGCCGTTCGCGGACGCGTCGTTCGACGCGGTGACGATCTCGTTCGGGCTGCGCAACCTGCACGACCTCGACGCCGGCCTGCGCGAGCTGGCCCGCGTCACGAAGCCGGGCGGGCGGCTCGTGGTGTGCGAGTTCAGCCACCCGACGTGGGCGCCGTTCCGCGCGGTGTACGTCGACTACCTCATGCGCGCGCTGCCCGCGATCGCCACGAAGGTCAGCAGCAACCCCGAGGCGTACGTCTACCTGGCCGAGTCGATCAGGGCCTGGCCCGACCAGCGCGCGCTCGCCCTGCGGATCGGGGAGAACGGCTGGCGCAACGTCGCGTGGCGCGACCGCACCGGCGGCATCGTCGCGATCCACCGCGCCCGCCGTCCTTAGACCCACCGCACGCAGCGCCCGTTCTTTGATGATCACCACGCTCGAGACCGGCGCACCGGCTGCAAGGAACGAGGGGAGTCCCGGCGGTGCAACGGCGCCGGCCGGACTAGGGTCGCAAGGGGCGACCGCCCCGGCGTACACTGCTCGTGAAAACGTTCACAAAGTCTGGAGCACGCCGATGACGCCGACGCGCACGACGGACGCGGACGTCATCGTCGTCGGCGCGGGCCCGGGCGGCTCGGCCACGGCGTACCACCTCGCGCAGGCCGGCCTCGACGTCCTGCTGCTGGAGAAGAGCGCGTTCCCCCGCGAGAAGGTCTGCGGCGACGGCCTCACGCCGCGCGCCGTCAAGTCCCTCATCTCGATGGGTGTCGACGTGACCGGCCCCGGCTGGATGCGCAACGAGGGCCTGCGCATCATCGGCGGCAAGTGCCGGCTGGAGCTGCGCTGGCCGGAGCTCGCGACGTACCCCGACTTCGGCCTGGTCCGCACGCGACTCGACTTCGACGAGATCCTCGCCCGCACCGCGCAGAAGGCCGGCGCACGGCTGCAGGAGCTCACCGAGGTCACCGGCCCGGTCCTCGACGACGCCGGCCGGATCACGGGCGTCACAGCGAGACGTGTCCCGGAAGACCCGCGCGAACGCCACACCAGCGAGGAGCAGACGTACACCGCCCGCCTCGTCATCGCGGCCGACGGCGTCTCCGGCAGGCTCCCGCTCTCCATGGGCCTCGCCAAGCGCGACGACCGCCCGATGGGCGTGGCCGTACGCCGCTACTACACGAGCCCCCGCACCAACGACAACTACCTCGAAAGCTGGCTGGAGCTCTGGCAGGGCGACACGCTGCTGCCCGGCTACGGCTGGATCTTTCCGGTCGGCGACGGCACCTCCAACGTCGGCCTCGGCCTGCTCAACACGTCCGAGGCGTTCCAGGGCACCAACTACCGCGCGCTCCTGGCCTCCTGGCTCAAAGGCATGCCGGAGGAGTGGGGCTTCACCGAGGAGAACGCCGTCGGCAAGGTCCAGGGCGGCGCGCTCCCCATGGGCTTCAACCGCCAGCCGCACTACACCCGCGGCCTCATGCTCGTCGGCGACGCCGGCGGGGTCGTCAACCCGTTCAACGGCGAGGGCATCGCGTACGCCATGGAGACCGGCGAGCTCGCCGCGGAGATCGCGACGCACGGGCTCCGGCGCGGCGACGAGCGCGTACTCCACCGCTACAACACCGAGCTCAAGGCCCGCTACGGCGGCTACTACACGCTCGGCCGGATCTTCGTGCACGCCATCGGCAACCCCCAGGTCATGAAGTACGCCACCAAGTACGGCCTGCCGCGCCCGACGTTGATGCGCTTCACGCTCAAGCTGCTCGCCAACCTCACCGACCCGCGCGGCGGCGACGCCATGGACAGGGTCATCAACGCCATGAGCAAGCTGGCCCCCGCCGCCTGACACCGACCCGACTTTGGACCCCCGCGCCGCCGCCCATAGGCTTGCCGACCGAGACCGACGACGAGAGGAGGAACGCCAGTGATACTCGAGCAGTACCTGCCGGTCCTCGTCCTCTTCGTGCTCGCGCTGCTGTTCGCGATCTTCTCCGTGATCGCCGGCGCCGTGATCGGGCCGAAGCGCTACAACAAGGCCAAGGAAGCGCCGTACGAGTCGGGCATCGACGTCGAGCCGATCCCGAAGAGCACGCGGTTCCCGATCAAGTTCTACCTGACGGCGATGCTCTTCATCATCTTCGACATCGAGATCGTCCTCCTCTACCCGTGGGCCGTGGCGTTCTCGCGCTTCAGTGGCTGGTTCGGGCTGCTGGAGATGGTCCTCTTCCTGCTCACCGTGTTCGTGGCGTACGCGTACGTCTGGCGCCGTGGAGGCCTCGAGTGGGACTAGAGGAGAAGCTCCCCAGTGGCGTCCTCCTGACGAGCGTCGACAAGTTCGTCAACTGGTCGCGCAAGTCGTCGCTGTGGCCGGCCACGTTCGGTCTCGCCTGCTGCGCCATCGAGATGATGGCCACCGGCGCGGGCCGCTACGACCTCGCGCGCTTCGGCATGGAGGTCTTCCGCGCGTCGCCGCGCCAGGCCGACCTCATGATCGTCGCGGGCCGCGTCAGCCAGAAGATGGCCCCCGTCGTGCGGCAGATCTACGACCAGATGGCCGAGCCCAAGTGGGTCATCGCGATGGGCGTCTGCGCGAGCAGCGGCGGCATGTTCAACAACTACGCCATCGTCCAGGGCGTCGACCACGTCGTACCCGTCGACATGTACCTGCCTGGCTGCCCGCCGCGGCCCGAGATGCTGATGGACGCGATCCTCAAGCTGCACGACAAGATCGGCAACGAGTCCCTGCACGCGTCGCGCCGGATCACGGCGGCCCGATGACCGTGTCCAGGGACGCGACCTCGGGGATGCCGAGGCACACGACGTCGCCGCGCGTGCGCGAGGACGAGTCGCCGGCGGAGGCGTACACCCGCATCGCCGACCTCGTCCGCGAGCGCCTCCCCGACGTCGTCGAGAACGCCGTGCAGGACCGCGGCGAGCTGACGCTGCACGTCGACAGGGACCGGCTGCTCGACGTGCTGACGCTGCTGCGCGACCACCACGACCTGCGGTTCGAGCTGCTGTCGAGCGTGAGCGGCGTCGACTACCTCAACCATCCGGGTCTCGCCGACGATCGCAGGCTGCACTCCGTCTACCACCTGACGTCGCTGACGTTCCGCCGCCGCATCCGCGTCGAGGTCGCCGTCACCGTCGAGGACCCGCACGTGCCGAGCGCCGTGTCCGTCTACCCGACGGCCGACTGGCACGAGCGCGAGACGTGGGACTTCTTCGGCATCGTCTACGACGGCCACCCAGGGCTGACGCGCATCGAGATGCCGGACGACTGGGAGGGCCACCCCCAGCGCAAGGACTACCCGCTCGGCGGCATCCCCGTGGAGTACAAGGGCGCCGAGATCCCGCCCCCGGAAGACCGCAGGGCGTGGGCATGAATACCCCACGACGCTGCTCGCTGCGCTCGCACCGCCGCAGGGGCCCCGAATGAGCCACGACCTGTACGCCGGGCCCGGCGAGACGACCGACGCCAAGGTGATCAACGTCGGCGGCCAGGACTGGGACGAGGTCATCGCCGCGACCCAGGACGGCACCGACGACCGCATGACGGTCAACATGGGCCCGCAGCACCCCTCGACGCACGGCGTACTCCGCCTCGTGCTGGAGCTCGAGGGCGAGACCGTCATCAGCTGCAAGCCGGTCATCGGCTACCTGCACACCGGCATCGAGAAGACCACTGAGTACCGCAACTGGGTGCAGGGCGTCACGCTCGTCACGCGCATGGACTACCTGTCCAACATGTTCAACGAGACGGCGTACTGCCTCGCGGTCGAGAAGCTGCTCGGCATCGAGGTGCCGGAGCGCGCCACCGTCATCCGCGTCCTCATGATGGAGCTGGAGCGGATCGCATCGCACCTGGTCTGGCTCGCGACGACCGGCCTGGAGCTCGGCGCGCTGTCGATCATGCTGTACGGCTGGCGCGAGCGTGAGCTCATCCTCGACATCAAGGAGATGGTGTCGGGGCTGCGCATGAACAACGCGTACGTCCGCCCCGGCGGCCTCGCCGTGGACCTCGCGCCGGGGACCGAGCAGAAGATCCGCTCGTTCCTGGAGCTCATGCCGGGGCGCCTCGACGAGTACGAGGACCTCCTCACCGGCAACCCGATCTGGCAGAAGCGCACCCAGGGCGTCGGCTACCTCGACCTCACGGGCTGCGTCGCGCTCGGCGTCACCGGCCCGATCATGCGCTCGGCCGGCTACGCCTGGGACCTGCGCAAGACCGAGCCGTACTGCGGCTACGAGACGTACGACTTCGATGTCCCTGTCCGCGACGACTGCGACGTCTGGGCGCGCTACA
This sequence comes from Frankiaceae bacterium, assembly GCA_035556555.1. GTDB lineage: Bacteria > Actinomycetota > Actinomycetes > BP-191 > BP-191 > BP-191. The sequence goes on along the minus strand of DATMES010000063.1, from coordinate 16,437 downwards.
AGGTCCGCATGGACGAGATGCGCGAGTCGCTGAAGATCGTGGCGCAGGCGCTCGACAGGCTGCGTCCTGGCCCGGTCATGGTCGCCGACCGCAAGATCGCCTGGCCCGCGCAGCTGGCGCTCGGCGGCGACGGGCTCGGCAACTCCCTCGACCACGTCAAGCACATCATGGCCGACTCGATGGAGGCCTTGATCCACCACTTCAAGCTCGTCACGGAGGGCTTCCGCGTGCCCGCGGGTCAGGTCTACGTCCCCGTCGAGTCGCCGCGCGGCGAACTCGGCTACCACGTCGTCGCCGACGGCTCGAACCGCCCGTTCCGCGTGCACGTGCGCGACGCGTCGTTCGTCAACCTGCAGGCCGCGCCGGCGATGACCGAGGGCGGCCTCATCGCCGACGTCATCGCCGCGGTCGCCTCCATCGACCCGGTCATGGGCGGAGTCGACCGGTGACGCTGCCACACACCCTGCGCGAGCAGGCGCTCGCGATCGTCGCGCGCTACCCGAAGCCGCGCTCCGCGCTGCTCCCGATGCTCCACCTCGTGCAGTCCGAGGAGGGGTACGTCTCCAGCGAGGGCGTCGCGCTCTGCGCCGACGTGCTCGGGCTGACGAAGGCCGAGGTCGGCGCGGTCGCGACGTTCTACACGATGTACAAGCGCCGCCCCTGCGGCGACTGGCTGGTCTCCGTCTGCACCAACCTCTCCTGCCAGCTCCGCGGCGGCGAGGAGATCTACGAGCGCCTCTCGGAGAAGCTCGGCCTCCATCACGACGAGACCGACGCGGAGGGGACGTTCACCCTGGAGCACGCCGAGTGCCTGGCGGCCTGCGACTTCGCGCCGGTCGTCACGGTCAACTACGAGTTCTTCGACAACCAGACCGTCGCGTCGGCGGAGCGGATCGTGGACGACCTCGCGCGCGGTGACCGGCCGATGCCGACCCGCGGCGAGGCGCTGAAGACCTTCAAGGAGATCGAGCGCGAGCTCGCCGGGTTCAGCGGGAGCGAGGCCTGATGCCCGTCATCTCCGGCCTCACGCGCCGCTGGAACGAGCACGAGTCGTGGACGCTCGACACGTACGAGCGCACCGACGGCTACGCGGCGCTCCGCAAGGCGCTCGCGATGGAGCCCGACGCGATCATCCAGATGGTCAAGGACTCCGGCCTGCGCGGCCGCGGCGGCGCCGGCTTCCCGACCGGCATGAAGTGGGGCTTCATCCCGCAGGGCGACGGCAAGCCGCACTACGTCGTCGTCAACGCCGACGAGGGCGAGCCAGGCACGTGCAAGGACGCGCCGCTGATGATGGCCGACCCGCACTCGCTCATCGAGGGCATCGTCATCGCGTCGTACGCCATCCGCTGCAACCACGCGTTCATCTACCTGCGCGGCGAGCTGGTGCAGGCCGGCCGCCGCCTCGAACGCGCCATCGCCGAGGCGTACGCCAAGGGCTACCTCGGCAAGAACGTCCTCGGCTCCGGCTTCGACTGCGAGCTGACGCTGCACCGCGGCGCGGGCGCGTACATCTGCGGCGAGGAGACGGCGCTGCTCGACTCGCTGGAGGGCTACCGCGGGCAGCCGCGGCTGCGCCCGCCGTTCCCCGCGATCCACGGCCTGTACGGCGCGCCGACGGTCGTCAACAACGTCGAGACGATCGCCTCGGTGCCGTTCATCGTGAACAACGGGGTGGACTGGTTCCGCCAGTGGGGCACCGAGAAGTCGCCGGGCCCGAAGATCTTCAGCGTGTCCGGGCACGTCGACAAGCCCGGCAACTACGAGGTCCCGCTCGGCACCACCGCGCGCGAGCTCATCTACGACATCTGCGGCGGCATCCCCGGCGGCCGCACGCTGAAGGCGTGGACGCCAGGCGGGTCGAGCACGCCGATGCTCACCGCGGAGCACCTCGACACCAAGCTCGACTTCGAGGGCGTCGGCGAGGCCGGCTCGCTGCTCGGCACCGCGGCCGTCATGGTCATGGACGACACGACGTGCATGGTCAAGACGGTGCTGCGGCTGACGGAGTTCTACGCGCACGAGTCCTGCGGCAAGTGCACGCCCTGCCGCGAGGGCACGTACTGGATGGTCAAGGTCCTCGAACGCCTCGAGAACGGCAAGGGCACCGAGGCCGACCTGCAGACGCTGCTCGACACCTGCGACAACATCTTCGGCCGGTCGTTCTGCGCGCTCGGCGACGGCGCGACCTCGCCGATCGTGTCGACGATCAAGTACTTCCGCGACGAGTACATCGCCCACGTCGAGCAGGCCGGCTGCCCGTTCAAGCTGGAACGAGTCCCGGTATGAGCCACCCCACGACGCCGCTCGCTCCGCTCACGCCGCCGCGGGGACCCCGACATGACTGAGGCCCCGGTGCAGACCGACACCGTCACGCTGACCATCGACGGCGTCGAGGTCACCGTCCCGAAGAACACCCTCATCATCCGCGCGGCGGAGCAGATGGGCGTGCAGATCCCGCGCTTCTGCGACCACCCGCTGCTCGACCCGGTGGGCGCCTGCCGCCAGTGCATCGTCGACGTCGAGGGGCAGCGCAAGCCGCTGACCGCCTGCACGACGACCGTCGCCGACGGCATGGTCGTCCGTACGCAGATGACCTCCGACGTCGCCCGCAAGGCGCAGGAGGGCACGCTCGAGCTGCTGCTCATCAACCACCCGCTCGACTGCCCGATCTGCGACAAGGGCGGCGAGTGCCCCCTGCAGAACCAGACCCTCACGAACGGCCCTGGCGAGAGCCGCTTCGTCGACCAGAAGCGCACCTACCCCAAGCCGCTCGCCATCTCGTCGCAGGTGCTTCTCGACCGCGAGCGCTGCGTCCTCTGCGCGCGCTGCACGCGGTTCTCGCAGCAGATCGCGGGCGACCCGTTCATCGAGCTGTTCGAACGCGGCGCGCTGGAGCAGGTCGCGATCTACGCCGACGAGCCGTTCGAGTCGTACTTCTCCGGCAACACCGTGCAGATCTGCCCGGTCGGCGCGCTGACCGGCGCGTCGTACCGCTTCCGTGCCAGGCCGTTCGACCTCGTCTCGACGCCGGGCGCCTGCGAGCACTGCGCGAGCGGGTGCGCGATGCGCGTCGACGCGCGGCGCAACACCGTGCTGCGCCGCCTCGCCGGCAACGACCCGGACGTCAACGAGGAGTGGAACTGCGACAAGGGCCGCTGGGCGTTCACGTACGCCACGCAGCCCGACCGCCTCACGTCGCCGATGGTCCGCGAGGGCCACGCGCTGCGCGAGGCGTCGTGGGCCGAGGCGATCGAACGCGCCGCGCAGGGCCTGAAGGCGTCCCGCAGGTCGGGCGTCCTCACGGGCGGGCGGCTGAGCGTCGAGGACGCGTACGCCTACGCCAAGCTCGCGCGCCTCGGCCTGCGTACCAACAACGTCGACTTCCGCACCCGCGCGGGCTCCGCGGAGGAGGACGCGTTCCTTGCGAGCGAGATCGCGGGGAAGCCGCTCCACGTCACGTACGCCGACCTCGACGCCGCCCCCGCCGTCCTCCTCGCCGGCCTGGAGCCGGAGGAGGAGTCGCCGATCGTCTTCCTGCGGCTCCGCAAGGCCGCGCGCAAGAACGCCACCAAGGTCTACGCCGTCACGCCGATGGCGACCGAGAGCCTGCGCAAGATGTGGGCCACGCCGCTGCTCGCCGCGCCGGGCGAGGAGGCCGCGGTCCTCGCCGGCGCCGCCGAGCACCTGTCCGCGCCCGGCTCCGTGATCCTCGTCGGCGAACGTCTCGCGGCCTCGCCCGGCGCGCTCGCCGCCGCCGTCGCTCTCGCGCACTCGACGGGCGCCAAGCTCGGCTGGGTGCCGCGCCGTGCGGGCGACCGCGGGGCGCTCGACGTGGGCGCGTTCCCCTCGCTGCTGCCCGGCGGCCGGCCCGTCTCCGACGAGGCCGCCCGTGCCGAGGTCGCCACCGTCTGGGGCGCCGAGTCGCTGCCCGCCGAGCCCGGCATGGACGTCGTCGCGATGCTCGACGCCGCATCGACCCGCGGCATCGACGCGCTGCTCGTCGCGGGCGTCGACCCGTACGACCTGCCCGACCCCGCGGCCGCCCTGAAGGCGTTCGACAACGTCGGCTTCCTCGTCTCGGTCGAGGTGCGCCGCAGCGCGATCACCGACCTCGCGCACGTCGTCCTGCCGGTCGCCGCGGCGGCCGAGGAGGACGGGTCGTACATGGACTGGGAGGGCCGCGTCCGTACGTTCTCCGCCACGCTGCGCCAGGTCGGCCTCTCGCTGCCCGACCACAAGGTCGTCGGGTTCCTCGCCCGCGAGATGGGCTTCTCGATCGGCTTCGACGACGCGGCAGGCGCCCGCGCCGAGCTGACCGCGCTGTCGTCGTGGACCGGCCCCCGCCCCGCCTTCTCCGCGCCCGAGGCACCCGCGCCGGCCGAGCGCGAGGACGGCCAGTACGTCCTCGCGACGTGGCCGTACCTCCTCGACAACGGCCGCCTCCAGGACGGCGAGCCGCACCTCGCGGGGACGGCGCGGCAGGCGCGCGCGTACCTGTCCGCCAACGCGCTCGCGACGCTCGGCGCCGAGCCCGGCACCGACGTCACGGTGTCGTCGGAGCGCGGCTCGATCACGCTGCCGGCGGCCGTTGCCGACATGCCCGACCATGTCGTCTTCCTGCCGACCAACTCGAAGGGCTCCGCCGTCCGCACCGACCTCGCGCCCGGCTCCGGCGCCGTCGTCAAGGTGGAGGTCACGCAGTGAGCCTGCTGGCGTTCCAGGACCCCGAGGTGCCGACGGCGTTCGGCAACGACTCGCTGATCGTCATCATCGTCAAGGTCCTCGTGATCTTCGCGATGCTGCCGGTCATCACGCTGCTCACGATCTGGGCCGAGCGCCGCATCGTCGCGCGGATGCAGCAGCGTTCGGGACCCAACCGCGTCGGCCCGTTCGGACTGCTGCAGAGCCTCGCCGACGGCATCAAGCTGTTCCTCAAGGAGGACATCCGCCCGCGCTCCGCGGACCGGATCGTCTACCTGCTCGCGCCGATCATGTCCACGATCCCGGCGTTCCTCGCGATGTCCGTGATCCCGTTCGGGCCCTCGGTCACGATCGGCGGCACGACGACGCCGTTGCAGCTCACCGACCTGCCGGTGGGCGTGCTGTTCATCCTCGCGATGTCGAGCATCGGCGTGTACGGCGTCGTCCTCGCCGGCTGGTCGAGCGGCTCGGCGTACCCGCTGCTCGGTGCGCTCCGCTCGTCGGCGCAGATGATCTCGTACGAGGTCGCGATGGGCCTGTCGTTCGTCGCGGTCTTCCTCTACGCGGGGACGCTCTCGACGAGCGAGATCGTCGCCGCGCAGGAGTCGCGGTGGTTCATCGCGTCGCTGCCGATCTCGTTCGCCATCTACTGCGTCGCGGCGGTCGGCGAGACCAACCGCGCGCCGTTCGACCTGCCGGAGGCCGAGAGCGAGCTCGTCGCCGGCTTCCACACGGAGTACAGCAGCGTGAAGTTCGCGCTGTTCTTCCTCTCCGAGTACATCAACATGGTCACCGTCTCGGCGCTGGCCACGACGATGTTCCTCGGTGGCTGGATGCCGCCGCCGATCCCCGGCCTGTCGGGTCTCGACTCGGGCTTCTGGCCGCTGCTGTGGTTCTTCCTCAAGGTGTCGCTGTTCCTCTTCGGCTTCATCTGGCTGCGCGGCACGCTGCCGCGGTACCGGTACGACCAGTTCATGCAGCTCGGCTGGAAGCGGCTGGTGCCGTTCGCGCTGGGCTGGGTGCTCGTCGTCGCGACCGCGCGCACCGCCGTCAACGAGTTCTCCCGCCAGCAGCTCGTGACCGCGCTCGGCGTCGCCGTCGTCATCGTGCTCGTCATCGCGGCGCTGCCGTGGGGCTCCGACGACGCCAAGGAGCGGAAGGACGCCCGACGTGTTTGACGTGTTCAAGGGCTTCGCCCTGACGTTCAAGACGATGTTCAAGAAGGTGAACACCGTCCAGTACCCGGAGGTCAAGGAGCAGACGCAGGCGCGCTTCCACGGCCGCCACCAGCTCAACCGGCACGCCGACGGTCTCGAGAAGTGCGTCGGCTGCGAGCTCTGCGCCTGGGCCTGCCCCGCCGACGCGATCTACGTCGAGGGCGCCGACAACACCGAGGCCGAGCGCTTCTCGCCGGGCGAGCGGTACGGCGCGGTGTACCAGATCAACTACCTGCGCTGCATCTTCTGCGGCCTCTGCATCGAGGCGTGCCCGACGCGCGCGCTGACGATGACGAACGAGTACGAGCTCGCCGACGACAGCCGCGAGGACCTCATCTTCACGAAGGAGCAGCTGCTCGCGCCGCTGCTCGCAGGCATGGAGCAGCCGCCGCACCCGATGCGCCTGGGTGACGAGAAGGCGTACTACGGTCCCGAGCGCCGTGAGGCAGTGCGTACGGCCGATGGCGACGTGCTCCCCGCCTCGCACGAGAGCAAGGCCGACTGATGCGCGCCTTCCGTCCCGGCCCCGCCGACCGTTGCGCAACCCGGTTGCGTTTTGCTCCTTTTCCCCGCACGAGCCGCAACCGGGTTGCGTTTGGTACCGGGGGTGGCGCGTGATCGACGTGCTCGCTCTCCAGGACCCGACGACGCAGACGTCCGTCGCCGAGGCCGTCGTCTTCTGGACGCTCGCGCCGGTCGCGCTCGGCAGCGCGATCGCGATGGTGTTCGCGCGCAGCGCCGTGCACGCCGCGCTGCTGCTCGTCCTCGACTTCTTCTGCCTCGCGGTGTTCTACGCCGCGCAGGACGCGCCGTTCCTCGCGGCGGTGCAGATCATCGTCTACACCGGCGCGATCATGATCCTGTTCCTCTTCGTGCTCATGCTCATCGGCGTCGACGCCCACGAGTCGTTACGCGAGACGCTGCGCGGCCATCGGATAGGCGCGATCGTCGTCGGGCTCGGCCTCGTCGGGCTGCTCGTCGGCGCGCTCGGTTCGGCGACGCTCGACGTCGGCGCGCTCGGCCTCGAGGACGCCAACAGCGGCGGCAACGTCCTTGGCATCGCCCGCCACCTGTTCGGCGAGGCGGGTCGCAACCAGGACTCGTACTTCCTCGCGTTCGAGATCACCTCGGCGCTGCTCATCACCGCGGCCATCGGCGCGATGGTGCTGACGCACACGCCGAAGACGACGAAGTCGAGCCAGCGCGAGCAGTCGATCGCGCGGTTCCGCGGTACGCACCCCACGCCGCTGTCCGGTCCGGGCGTCTACGCCGAGACGCAGGCCGGCCACGCCCCCGCGCCCGCCGCCGACACGGACACGTGGGGCGGTGACGAGTGAACCCCGCCTACTACCTGTTCCTCGCCGCCATGCTGTTCACGGTGGGCGTCGTCGGCGTGCTCGTCCGCCGCAACGCCATCGTCGTGTTCATGTGCGTCGAGCTGATGCTCAACGCCGTCAACCTCACGCTCGTCACGTTCTCGCGGATCAACGGCCGCCTCGACGGCCAGGTCCTCGCGTTCTTCGTCATGGTGGTCGCCGCCGCCGAGGTCGTCGTCGGGCTCGCCATCATCGTCAGCATCTTCCGCACCCGTAAGTCCGCCTCCGTCGACGACGCGAGCCTCCTCAAGTGGTGACCATGTCGCTCGCCGCCGAGACCGCGCACGCCGCCACCGGCGTCCACGGCCTCCTCTGGCTACTCCTCGTGCTGCCGTTCGGCGGCGCGCTCGTGCTGCTCCTCGGCGCGAAGCGCACCGACGCGTGGGGTCACGTCCTCGCGACCGTCGTCAGCGGTACGACGTTCGTGCTGTCGCTGGCGTCGTTCCTGCGGCTCATGTCGTTCGACGAGCACTCGCGCAGCGTCGCCAAGCACCTCTTCACGTACGTCCCCGTCGGCGGCTTCGACATCAGCCTCGACCTCGCGCTGGACCCGCTGTCGAGCGCGTTCACGCTGCTCATCACGGGTGTCGGCACGCTCGTGCACGTCTACTCCATCGGCTACATGGAGCACGACGCGCAGCGCCGCCGCTTCTTCGCGTACCTGAACCTCTTCCTCGGCTCGATGCTGCTGCTCGTCCTCGCGTCGAACTTCGTCGTGCTCTACGTCGGGTGGGAGCTGGTCGGCGTCTCGTCGTACCTGCTCATCGGCTTCTGGTCGTTCAAGCCGTCCGCGGCGACGGCGGCGAAGAAGGCGTTCATCACCAACCGCGTCGGCGACGTCGGGCTGTCGCTCGCGATCGTCACGATCTTCGCGACGTTCGGGACGGTGGGTTTCGCCGAGGTGTTCGAACGCGCCGAGGCCCTGCCGTCGGGCACCGCCACAGGCATCTGCCTGCTGCTTCTTCTCGGCGCGTGCGCGAAGTCCGCGCAGTTCCCGCTGCACGTCTGGCTGCCCGACGCGATGGAGGGCCCGACGCCCGCCTCGGCGCTCATCCACGCCGCGACGATGGTCACCGCCGGCGTCTACCTCATCGGCCGCGCGCACCCGCTGTTCGAGCAGTCGCAGCTCGCGCTCAACCTCGTCACCGCGGTCGGCATCGTCACGGTCCTCATCGGCGGCGTCATCGCCTGCGTGCAGGACGACATCAAGAAGGTCCTCGCGTACTCGACGATCAGCCAGATCGGCTACATGTTCCTCGGCGTCGGGCTCGGGCCGACGGCGTACGCGATCGGCATCTTCCACCTGCTGACGCACGGCTTCTTCAAGGCGCTGATGTTCATGGGCGCCGGGTCGGTCATGCACGGTCTCCACGACGAGACCGACATGCGCCGGATGGGCGGGCTGCGCAAGGCGATGCCGGTGACGTACCTCACGTTCCTCTTCGGCTGGCTCGCGATCATCGGCATGTTCCCGTTCGCCGGCTTCTGGTCGAAGGACCAGATCCTGGAGTCGGCGTTCGTCAAGGGCGACTACCTGCTCTGGGGCCTCGGCCTGCTCGGCGCGGGCATCACGGCGTTCTACATGACGCGGCTCATGGCGATGACGTTCTGGGGCCCGTCGCGGGTCGACAAGGACGTCCACCCGCATGAGTCGCCGTCGGTCATGACGACGCCGCTCGTCATCCTCGCCGGGCTCTCGCTCGTCGGCGGCGTCGCGATGAACACCACGACCGAGGGTCGCCTCACGCACTGGCTCGAGCCGGTCTTCGGCCACGCCGAGCACCCGCACTCGTCGGTGAGCCCGCTCGTGCTGACGGTCATCACGCTCGCCGTCGTGCTGGCGGGCGCGTACCTCGCGAAGGTCATGTACCTCGACCGCCCGATCGACCGTACGGCGCCCGAGTCGGTGACCCCGCCCGTCCGCTGGGCGCGCAAGAAGCTCTACTTCGACACGGCGTACGAGTCGGTGCTCATGCGCCCCGGCCAGTACCTCGCCCGCGCGCTGGTCTTCTTCGACGGCCGCGGCATCGACGGCGCGGTCAACGGCGCGGCGGCACTGGTCGGCGGCACGTCCGGGCGGCTGCGCCGCGTGCAGACCGGCTACGTCAGGTCGTACGCGCTCGGCATCGCCGGCGGCGCGCTGCTGCTCGTCGCGGCGCTCGTGGTGGTGACCGCGCTGTGAACTGGATCTCGCTCCTGCTCTTCGTGCCGCTCGTCGGCGCGATCGCCGTCGCCGCGTCGCCCAAGGACAAGCCCGACCTCGGGAAGGAGATCGCGCTCGTCGCGTCGCTCGCGACGTTCGTGCTCAGCCTGCTGATGGCGTTCCAGTTCGACTCCGGGTCGGACCAGGCGTTCCAGCTGGTCGAGGACCGCGCGTGGATCGCGCAGTTCGGCGTCCGCTACAAGGTGGGCGTCGACGGCATCGCGCTCGCGATGGTGCTGCTGACCACGTTCCTCACGCCGGTCGTGCTGCTCGCGTCGTGGCGGCAGGAGGAGCGGGTCAGGTCGTACTTCGCGCTGTTCCTCGTGCTGGAGACGGCGATGGTCGGCGTGTTCTGCGCGCTCGACCTGTTCCTCTTCTACGTCTTCTTCGAGGCGATGCTCGTCCCGATGTACTTCCTCATCGGCGTCTGGGGCGGCGAGCGGCGCGTCTACGCGGCGGTGAAGTTCTTCCTCTACACGCTGTTCGCCGGGCTGCTGATGCTCGTCTCGATCCTCGGCCTGTACTTCATGTCCAGGAAGCAGGCGGGCGCCATCGGCGCGGCGGCGCAGGGGACGTTCGACTACGAGAAGCTGCTCGGCCTGACGATGTCGGCCGGCACCGCGAAGGTGCTGTTCCTCGGCTTCTTCATCGCGTTCGCGGTCAAGGTGCCGCTGTTCCCGTTCCACACCTGGCTGCCGGACGCGCACACCGAGGCGCCCACCGGCGGCTCGGTCATCCTCGCCGCGGTCATGCTGAAGATCGGGACGTTCGGCTTCCTGCGCTACGCCATCCCGCTGTTCCCGTCGGCGGCGCGGTACTTCGCGACGACGATGATGGTGCTCGGCGTCATCGGGATCCTCTACGGCTCGCTGGTCGCGATGGTGCAGAAGGACGTCAAGCGCCTCGTCGCGTACACCTCCGTCGCGCACCTCGGCTTCATCGTGCTGGGCATCTTCGCGTTCACGACGCAGAGCGGGTCCGGCGGCGTCCTCTACATGGTCAACCACGGCCTCTCGACCGGCGCGCTCTTCCTGATCATCGGATTCCTCTACGAGCGCAGGCACACCCGCCTCATCGAGGACTACGGCGGCATCCAGTCCGTGGCGCCGGTGCTCGCGGGGTCGTTCCTGATCGCAGGGCTGTCCTCGCTCGCGCTGCCCGGCCTGAACGGCTTCGTGTCGGAGTTCCTGGTGCTGGTCGGGACGTTCTCGCGGCACCGCGCGCTCGGCATCGTGGCGACGTTCGGCATCGTGCTCGCCGCGCTGTACATCCTCATCGCGTACCAGCGCACGATGACCGGTCCCGTCACCGTCGAGGCCAACCGCGACATGGCGGACCTCTCGCTGCGCGAGAAGGTCGTCATCGCGCCGGTTCTGCTCATGATCGTCGTGCTCGGCGTGTACCCGCGGCCGGTGCTCGACCTCGTACGGCCGCCCGTCGACCGGATGCTCGAACGCGTGCACGTCGGCGACCCCGCGCCGGCTCTCGCCGAAGAGGTCGGCGCCGACACCGACGCCGAGATCGGGGCCGACGAATGAACCTGATGTACGCCCTCCAGGACCCGGAGACGATCCAGACCCCGGCGATCGAGTGGATGCAGCTGTCGCCGATGCTCGCGGTGTTCCTTGCCGCGACGATCGGCGTGCTCGTCGAGGCGTTCGCGCCCGCGGCGTACCGCCGCATCGGCCAGCTCGTCGTGTCGATCGGCGGCCTCCTCCTCGCGCTGCTGTTCGTCGTCAAGCTGTGGGGCGAGCACGCGCCCAAGGTCGTCGCGGACGGCGTCGTCGCGGTCGACCCGCCCGCGCTGTTCCTCCAGGGCACGCTCGTCGCGCTGGCCATCGCGTCGCTGCTGCTGCTCGCGGAGCGCGGCGCCAAGAACGACCCCGACTCCGCGGTCGCGCGCGACCTGCCGACGGAGTCGTTCCCGCTGGCGCTGTTCGCGGTCGGCGGCATGATGCTGTTCGTCTCGGCGACCAACCTGCTCGTGCTGTTCCTCGCGCTCGAGGTGCTGTCGCTGCCGCTGTACCTGCTCACCGGCCTCGCGCGCCGGCGCAAGATCGTGAGCCAGGAGGGCGCGCTCAAGTACTTCCTGCTCGGCGCGTTCTCCTCGGCGTTCCTGCTGTACGGCATCGCCCTGCTCTACGGCTACGCGGGCACGACGTCGTTCGCCGGCATCCACGACGCGACGCTGCGCGTCGGCACCGCCGAGCCGCTCATGTACGCCGGTGTCGCGCTGCTCGGCGTCGGGCTGCTGTTCAAGGCGGGCCTGGTGCCGTTCCACGCGTGGACCCCCGACGTCTACCAGGCCGCGCCCACGCCGGTCACCGCGCTGATGTCGGCGGCGACCAAGGTGGCGGCGTTCGGCGGGCTCGCGCGCGTGCTGTACGTCATCGGCGGCGCGCTCGTGTGGGACTGGCGGCCGGCGATCTGGGCCGTCGCGATCCTCACGATGGTCGTCGGCGCGGTCGTCGCGGTGACGCAGCAGGACGTGAAGCGGATGCTCGCGTACTCCTCCGTCGCGCACGCCGGGTTCATCCTCACCGGCATCGCCGCGGCCAACACCGTCGGCCTGCGCGGGGTGCTGTTCTACCTCCTGGCGTACGGCTTCACGGTGCTCGGCGCGTTCGGCGTCGTGACGCTGGTGCGCGACGCCGACGGGGAGGCGACGCACCTGTCGAAGTGGCAAGGCCTGGGCCGCAGGTCGCCGCTCGTCGCGGGCGTGTTCGCGTTCTTCCTCTTCGCGCTCGCCGGCATCCCGCTGACGTCGGGCTTCACGGCGAAGTTCGCGGTCTTCGAGGCCGCGGTCGAGGGGCGCGCGACGCCGCTCGTCGTCGTCGGTGTCGTCACCTCGGCCATCGCGGCGTTCTTCTACGCGCGCGTGATCGTGCTGATGTTCTTCCAGGAGCCGGCCGAGGACGGGCCCGTCGTCGTGCTGCCGTCGGTGCCGGCCGCCGCCGCGCTCGGCCTCGCCGTCACCGTGACCATCCTGCTCGGCGTCGTACCCGGGGAGATGGTCCGCCTCGCGGACGTCGCGTCGCGCGGCTTCATCCGGTGACCGTCTCCGAGGACCCGCGGCGGAGCGTCGTCTTCGACGACCCGGCGCTCGAGGCCGCGATCCGCTCCGGCCTCGACGCGGTCGAGGAGATGCTGCGCGCGTCGGTCAAGAGCAACTACCCGTTCGTCACCGAGACGTCCCGGCACCTCGTCGATGCGGGCGGCAAGCGGTTCCGGCCGCTGCTCGTGCTGCTGGCGTCGCAGTTCGGCGACCCGCTGGCGCCGGGCGTCGTACCCGCCGCCGTCGCCATCGAGCTGACGCACCTGTCGACGCTGTACCACGACGACGTCATGGACGAGGCGACGCTGCGGCGCGGCACCCGGTCGGCGAACTCCCGCTGGGACAACACCGTCGCCATCCTCACCGGCGACTTCCTCTTCGCGCGGGCGTCGGAGATCACCGCCGACCTCGGCACCGAGGCGACGCGGATCCTCGCGCAGACCATCGCGGTGCTCTGCGAGGGGCAGATCCGGGAGACGCTCGGGCCCGGCTCCGGCGACGACCCCGTGGGCCATTACCTGTCGGTGCTCGCCGAGAAGACGGGGTCGCTCATCGCGACGTCCGGCCGGCTGGGTGCCCTGCTGTCGGGCGCGTCGTCGGCCGAGGTGGACGTGCTGACGCGGTACGGCGCCACCATCGGCATGGCGTTCCAGCTCTCCGACGACCTCATCGACGTGGTGAGCGAGTCGCCGCAGTCGGGCAAGACGCCGGGGACGGACCTGCGGGAGGGCATCCGTACGCTGCCCGTCCTGCTGGCGCTGCGTTCGGACTCCTCGCTGGCCTCGCTGCTCACGGGGGACCTCTCCGACGACGCCCGGCACGCGTCGGCGCTGGCCGCCCTGCGGGCGCACCCGGCGATGGGGGAGGCGCGGGCGACGCTCGAGTCGTACGCCGACGAGGCCAAGCGCATCGCCGCCGACCTGCCGGACACCCCCGCCCGGGCCGCGCTCGTGGCGCTCGCCGACTTCGTGGTCGCCCGTACCGGCTGAGCGGCGCGTCGCACGCCCCGCAATGTCGTGATCTTGGCGACGTTCGTGCTGCCCGGCGCACACAGACGCAGCCAAGATCACGATGCACGCGCGCGAGCGGTGGTTCTGGACCGCCAAAGTCACCGCTTCCGCACGGCTTCGAGTCCAAAGTCACCGCTCGGCCCCGGCCCGCGCCACCCTCGTTCTCTGGAGCCCACATGCCGGTCTCGAGCGTGGTGATCTTCAAAGAACGGGTCCGGCGCAGCCCCGCCGGAGACGTCCCCGGCGCGCCGAACGGCCCCCGATTCGGACTGGCGCGCGCGCCCCGTTAGGATGCCCAAGGCCGCCGAATCTGGCGGTTCGGTCCGTCCTGCGGGCCGCCTCACCAGGGAGGACGAGCGGACCCCCGATGCGCGCGTACTTCGGGTCGTACACCACCGTCGGCTCCGTCATCCTCGCGGGGCTCGGCTTCATCGTCGTGGCGTTCTCCGCGGCGCGGCTGATCCGTCCGACCAGGCCCAACCGCGAGAAGTACCTCACGTACGAGTGCGGCATCGACCCGGTCGGCGCCGGGTGGTCGCAGACCCAGATCCGCTACTACGTCTTCGCCTTCCTCTTCGTGATCTTCGACGTCGAGTCGGTCTTCCTGTTCCCGTTCGCCGCGGTGCTCAACGAGTTCAGCCGCGCCGGCCAGGGCGGCCCCGTCTTCGTCGAGATGGTGGTCTTCGTCGGGATCCTGCTCGTCGGCCTGCTGTACGCCTGGAAGAAGAAGGTCCTCGAATGGGTCTGAGCGACCAGCTGGACGTTCCCCAGCCGATCAAGTTCGTCCTCAACTGGGGGCGCAAGTACTCCCTGTGGGTCTTCAACTTCGGCCTGGCCTGCTGCGCGATCGAGTTCATCGCGACGTCGATGGCCGAGCACGACTTCATCCGCCTGGGCGTGATCCCGTTCGCGCACGGCCCGCGCCAGGCCGACCTGATGGTCGTCAGCGGCACGCTCACCGACAAGATGGCGCCCGCGGTCAAGCGCCTCTACGAGCAGATGCCCGAGCCCAAGTACGTCATCTCGATGGGCTCTTGCGCCAACTGCGGCGGCCCGTACTGGGACTCCTACGCCGTCACCAAGGGGGTCGACCAGATCATCCCCGTCGACGTCTACGTGCCTGGCTGCCCGCCGCGGCCGGAGGCGCTGCTGCAGGGCATCATCACGCTGCAGACCAAGATCCAGAACGAGTCCCTCAAGGACCGCTACACGCGCGAGCCGATCTCCGCCGGGGCGTCGCGGTGACCCCTGACGAGATCGCGCAGCGGTTCGTGGCGCAGTTCGGCGACGACGTCGTGACCGACGTGTCGTACGACACCGCCACCGTCACCGTGCCGCGCGAGAGCTACGCCGCCGCCGCCATGTACGCCAAGACGACGCGCGGCCTGGACCTCACGTTCTTCGACATGATGGCCGCGGTCGACGAAGGGGAGGACGGCTTCAGCGTCGTCACGCACCTCTACTCGCCGATCCATAGGCACCACCTCCTGCTGCGGACGACGACGCCGCGCGAGAACCCCACCGTCCCCTCGTGCACCGGCGTGTTCCGCGGCGCCAACTGGCACGAGCGCGAGGCGTGGGAGATGTTCGGCATCGTCTTCGACGGCCACCCCAACCTCGTCAAGCTGCTGCTCTCCGACGAGTTCGAGGGACACCCGTTGCGCAAGGAGTTCCAGCTCGCCAGCCGCGTGGTCAAGCCATGGCCGGGCGCCAAGGAGCCAGGCGAAGGCGGCCACGAGTGAACACCCCACGACGCTGCTCGCTGCGCTCGCGCTCGTACGACGGGGCCCCCGCATGAGCCCGGAGATCCTCGCCGCCGACGGCGGCATCCTGCACTCGTTCGGCTTCCTGCTCGCGGTGAAGATCGCGGCGGTGCTGCTCGTCTTCCTCACGGTGCCGCTCGCCGTCGGCATGCTCGAGCACAAGGGCATGGCGCACATGCAGGCGCGCCTCGGCCCGATGTACGCCGGCGGCTTCCACGGCTGGGCTCAGCTGGTCGCCGACGGCATCAAGTTCGTGCAGAAGGAGGACGTCGTCCCGGACAACGCCGACCGGAGCGTGTTCAAGCTCGCGCCCGCGGTGTCGTTGCTCCCCGCGATGTTCGTGCTCGTCGTCATCCCCGTGGGTCCCGACATCGTCGCGGAGCCGCTGGACATCGGGCTGTTCTACGCGCTCGCCATCTCCTCGGTCAGCGTCATCGGCATGCTCATGGCCGCCTGGTCGAGCGCCAACAAGTTCTCGCTCCTCGGTGGCATCCGCGGCGCGGCCCAGCTCATCGCGTACGAGCTCCCGCTCATCCTCAGCGCCGTCTCCGTCGTCATCCTCTCCGGCACGCTGTCGCTCACCGGCATCGCCGAGGCGTGGCGCTGGTGGTGGCTGCTGGCGCTGGCGCCCGGCATCTTCATCTTCTTCACGTCGTCGCTCGCCGAGCTCAACCGCCCGCCGTTCGACATGCCGATCGCCGACTCCGAGATCATCGCCGGGCACATGACCGAGTACACGGGTCTGCGCTACGCCTTCTTCATGCTGACGGAGTACGCGGGCATGGTGGTGCTTGCTGCGCTGGCGACCGTGCTGTTCCTCGGCGGTTGGTACATCTGGCCCGGCATCGCCTACCCTGCGGGGTGGCCGGTGTGGCTGACGGCGATCGTTGCCGCGGGCGTGTCGGTCGGCAAGATCATGACGTTGGTGTTCGTCATGGTGTGGCTGCGGGCCACGTTCCCGCGCTTGCGCGAGGACCAGTTGCAGCGCATGTCGTGGTTGGTCATGATCCCGCTGGGTCTGTTCAACATCGTGATCGTTGCCATCGCGAAGGTGGTGGCCTGATGCCCACAGTGCCCAAGGTGCCCAAGATCGGTCTGCTCAAAGGGCT
>DATMES010000062.1 GCA_035556555.1 Frankiaceae bacterium | reverse complement strand
TACGGGTAGGCGCCGACGCCGAGGATGCCGTTCTCGGACTGCAGCACGATCTCCACGTCGTCGGGCACGTAGTTGGGGACGAGGGTCGGCAGGCCGATGCCGAGGTTGACGTATTCGCCGTCCGCCAGCTCGCGGGCTGCGCGGGCCGCCATCTCCTCACGGGTCAGCGCCATGTCAGGCGCCCTGCCCGTCGCTCGGACCGCCGGACGGGCGCGAACGGACCGTGCGCCGCTCGATGCGCTTCTCGACGTCGGGCACCTCGACCACGCGCTGGACAAAGATGCCCGGCGTGTGCACGTCCTCGGGCTTGATCTCGCCGACGTCCACCAGGTGTTCCACCTGCGCGATGGTCACGCGGCCGGCGCCGGCGCACAGCGGGTTGAAGTTGCGGGCGCTCTCGCGGAACACCAGGTTGCCGTGCGGGTCGCCCTTCCATGCGTGCACCAGCGCGTAGTCGGTGACGATCGAGTCCTCGAGGACGTACGTACGGCTGTCGCCGTTCACGGTGAACTCCCGGGTCTCCTTGGCCGGGGAGGCCAGCGCGACCGACCCGTCGGGGTGGTAGCGCCACGGCAGGCCGCCCTCGGCGACCTGCGTGCCGACGCCCGTCGCGGTGAAGAAGGCCGGGATGCCGGCGCCGCCGGCCCGTAGCCGCTCGGCGAGCGTCCCCTGCGGCGTGAGCTCGACCTCCAGCTCGCCGGAGAGGAACTGCCGCTCGAACTCCTTGTTCTCGCCGACGTAGCTGCTCGTCATGCGGCGCAGCCGCTTGGCCTGCAGCAGGACGCCCAGACCCCACTCGTCGACGCCGCAGTTGTTGGAGACGACCGAGAGGTCGTCGACGCCGGCGTCGAGGAGGGCCTGGATGAGCACGGAGGGGATGCCGCAGAGCCCGAAGCCACCCACCGCGAGCGTCGCGCCCGCGGGGATGTCGGCGACCGCGGCGGCGGGGTCGGAGACAACCTTGTCCATGGCCGGACAGCCTAGTGGGGCTCGCCGGAACGCCGCCCACGGTCACCTGCCGTGACGGGCCTCCGGTCACCGCGCAACCGGGTTGCGGGCCGTGCGGCGAAAAGACGCGGATCGCACCCCGATCACGGGCAGAGTTGGTCAGCGGCACACGGGGAGGCGACGCTCCGTCACCGTCCAGCCCGTCAGCGCCGCGCGCGCTCGGTCTCCGCGACGCGGGCCGCGTCGGTGATCGTCCCGAACACGATGCTGCCGCCCCCGCGGTACGCCGCCAGCGCCGCGTCGAGCACGTCCCCTGTCACCAGTCGTCGCGCGGGGTCCGCAGGCCCGTCCGGCAGGTCCGCGCCGCCGTCGAACGAGTCCGGGTACGCCGCCACCTCGTCGCCGTAGTCGGTGACCCCGGGGTACGGCCGCGACAGCGGCGTGCGCAGCGCCGCGAGCACGACGCCGACGACCTCGCGGCCGGACGACGGCAGGCGTTCCTCGGCGGCGAACGTCACGCCGTCCTCCGCCGCCCCGCGCTCCACCCGGGCGCCGGTACGCCACGCCGCGAACGCGATCGCCACCGTCAGCCAGTGGTCCGGCAGGTCGAGCCCGACGACGTCGCCGGGCCCGACGCCGAGGCCGTCGCGCAGCATGTTCGCGGTCTTCGCGACCCAGTTGCCGAACGTCGCGTACGACAGCTCGGTGCGTTCGCCGGTCGTGTCGTCGTAGTACGTGAGGAACGGCTTCCCGACATCCATCAGCGTTCGCGCCTCCTCGATTCTTGACGTTCGTGCGCCCCTCTCACGCGTGGTGATCTTCAAAGAACGAGAGGGAGGCGGGTTGGTCAGCAGCCTTCGGGCTCGTCGGCCGCGGTCGTCGTCTTGAGCGGCGACGGCGACGCGGTCGGCGCGCCCGAGGACGGGGGCGCCGCCGTCGGCGACGAGACGACGACGGGGCGGGCACCGGTGTAGTTCTCGCCGACGACCACCTCGACGACGGAGCCGAGCGTCTGGTCGAGCTGGAGCGACGCGCCGGGGATCGCCGCGGCGGTCGTGCGCGCGCTGTCGGCCTTGGACGGGCCGTGGCGGACGATCGTCTGCTCGTAGCTGCTCGCGTCGGCGTCGCCGGTGCCGGCGATGGTGAAGCCGACCTCGCGCAGGTCCTCGGCGGCCGCGCCCGCGGCGCCGGCGATGCCGTTGCCGTTGAGGACGCGCAGGCTGATCCGCTCGGGCCGCACGAACAGGTCGCTGGGCGGCTTCGTGGGCGCGGGCGTGGCGCCGGCCGAGATCGCGTCGTCGCGCTTGATCGAGTCGAACAGCGCCTGCGCCGCGGGCCGGTCGAGCTCCACCGCGAGCTGCTGCCCGTGGTACACGCCCTTCGGCTGGTACGGCACGGTGACGAACACGATCCGCGCCGGGTCCAGGCCGCGCAGCTTGGACGCGAGGTTGCGCATGTCGTTGATGCCGAGCTTGTCGTCGACCTTGAGGTTGCGGGCGACGGTGTCGAGGAAGCGGTACAGCCGGTCGGGCCGCGCGAGGATGCCCGCCGACGTCGCGCGGCGCAGCATCGCGCCGAGGAACTGCTGCTGCCGCTGGATCCGCCCGAAGTCGCCGGTCGGGTCGAACTTCCGCGCCCGCACGAACGCCAGCGCCTGGGTGCCCTTCACGCGGCTCTTGCCTGCGGGGAGGTTCAGCGCGGCGTCCTTGTCGACGACGGCGCGCGGCAGGCAGACGTCGACGCCGCCGAGCGCGTCGACCATCTCGAGGAACCCGCCGAAGCGGACCTCGAGGTAGTGGTCGACGTAGATGCCGGTGAGCTGCTCGATCGTCTGGATGAGCGTCGCGGGGCCGGTGCCCTTCTTGGCGCGCTCGCCGCGGCCGTACGCCGTGTTGATCTTCGACGACCCGTGCCCGGGGATCTCGACCCACGTGTCGCGGGGGAACGACACCAGCACGGCCTTGTCCCGCTTGGGGGACAGGTGCACCAGGATGATCGTGTCGGTGAGGATGCCGCCGGGGTTGGCCTCGGTGCCGTACAGCTTCAGCTCCTCGGGTGTCGCGCCCTCGCGCGAGTCGGAGCCGACGAGCAGGAAGTTCAGGGCCTTGCCGCCGTCGCCCGGGCCCTTCTTGGGGCGCCGCGCCTCGGCCTCCTTGTCGTCGCAGAAGATGCACTGGCGGTCGACGTGGCTGTTGAGGAGCAGGCCCGCGCCGAAGCCGAGGCTGATGAGCACGAGCATGGACGCCGACGTCAGCACCGCGACCCACGAGAAGAACCGCGCGATCCGCTTGCCGCGGCTGCGCCGGCGCTTCGGCGGCTTCGCGGGCAGGACGTCCCCTGGAGGACCCGCGGGGGGTACGGCGGGGGGCTCGGTCATGCGGCGCAGGGGTCGTCGGCCGCGGTCTTGACGGGCGCGCGCGTCGCGGACGGCGGCCGCGGCGCGGCGCTGCCCGCCACCTTCACCGGCACGGGCGCCTTGTGGTCGTGGCCGACGACGACGGTCAGCGTGTCGCCGGTGCCGCTCGCCTCGGTCGTGGCGCCGGGCAGCGCCGCCGCCACCGTCGCGGCCGCGGCCTCGTCGCCCGGCGTGTAGCGGATGACGGTCTTGTCGTACGTCGCGCGGTCGGCGTTGCCGGTGCCCGCGACGCGGAACCCGACGGTGCGCAGCTCGTCGGCCGCGCCCGCCGCGCGCCGTGCGATGCCGGTGCCGTTGAGCACGGTCAGCCTGATGTTGGCGGGCGGGACGGTGAGCTTCTTCGGTACGGCGGCCTTGGGCTTGGTCAGCGACTCGTCGCGCGCCATCGCGCGGTACAGCACGCGCCCGGCGACGTCGTCGAGGATGACGACGGACTGGCCGTTCCTGCGGTCCTGGCCGGTGATCGGCGCGGTGACGAACGCCACCCGCGCCGGGTCGAGCCCCCTCATCGCGGTCGCCAGCGCCTTCATCTCGCCGAAGCCGAGGTCCTCGTCGACCTGCATCGACTTGGTCGCGACGTCGAGGAAGCCCTTGAGCCGCGACGGGTTGAGCAGTACTTCGAGGCTCGTCGCGCGCTTCATGAGCGCGCCCATGAACTGCTGCTGCCGCTTGATCCGGTCGAGGTCGCCGGCGGGCAGGCCGTGACGCTGGCGGACGAACGCGAGCGCCTGGTGGCCCTTCACGGTGCTGCGGCCGGCAGGGAGGTTGATGCCGGACAGCGGCTCCTTGACGGCGCGGGGCAGGCAGACCTCGACGCCGTCGACGGCGTCGACCAGCCGCTGGAAGCCGGCGAAGTTGACCTCGATGTAGTGGTCGACGCGGACGTTCGTGAGCTTCTCGACGGTCTTGATGGCGAGGACCGGGCCGCCCGCCGAGAACGCCGTGTTGATCTTGCCGAAGTGCGCCGGCTTCCCCTTGTGCGCGGGGATCTCGACGTACGCGTCGCGGGGGAACGACACCAGCGTGACGTGCTCGCGGCTGGCCGAGAGGTGGATGAGGATCATCGTGTCCGAGCGCCGCCCCGGCGTGAACTCCGTCGCCGCGCGCTTGAGCTCCTCCTTCGTCATCCCGTCGCGGGAGTCGGAGCCGACGAGCAGGAAGTTGAGCGCCTTGCCCTTCACGCGGGCGGGGCGGTCGCCGTCGAACTCCAGCGCGAGGTGCGGGATGCGGCCGTCGTAGTAGCGGTAGAGCGCGTAGCCGATGCCGCTGGCCGCCACGATGGCGAACGACGTCACGACGGCGATGACCGACAGCACCCGCGCCAGGCGGCCCGAGCGGGCGCGCGGAGCGGGACGGCGGCGGCGCGGGTCCAGCTCGGGCGGCAGGACGAGGCCGTGCGGGTTGTCGGTCACGCGGCGTACGGCTCCACGGGTCGGCGGTCTGTCGTCGCACTAGCAGACGAACGAACGGCGCCGCGGGTTGCACGGCGACGCCCTGGGGCCAGGGTACCGAACGGACATGGCCGCGCCCGGTAGGGCTGCGCTAGCCTCGCCGCACTATGAAGGCGCTCGTACTCTCGGGCGGCGCCGGTACGCGCCTGCGCCCGATCACGCACACGTCCGCGAAGCAGCTCGTACCGATCGCGAACAAGCCCACGCTGTTCTACGGCCTGGAGGCGATCCGCGACGCGGGCGTGACCGACGTCGGGATCATCGTCGGCGACACGGCGCCGGAGATCATGGCCGCCGTCGGCGACGGCAGCGCGCTCGGCATCTCGGTGACGTACATCCGCCAGGACGCCCCGCTCGGGCTGGCGCACTGCGTCCTCATCGCCCGCGACTTCCTCGGCGACGAGGACTTCGTCATGTACCTCGGCGACAACTTCATCGTCGGCGGCATCACCGAGCTGGTCGACGAGTTCAAGCGCGACCAGCCCGACGCGCAGATCCTGCTGACGAAGGTCGACAACCCGTCGCAGTTCGGCGTCGCGGAGCTCGGCCCCGACGGGCGCGTGCAGTCGCTCGTCGAGAAGCCGGCCGACCCGAAGAGCGACCTCGCGCTGGTCGGCGTCTACATGTTCGGCGCCGTGATCCACGAGGCCGTCGGCGCGATCAAGCCGAGCGCGCGCGGCGAGCTGGAGATCACCGACGCGATCCAGTGGCTGGTCGACGCCGGGAAGGACGTACGCCCGCACCTCGTCACCGGCTACTGGAAGGACACCGGACGCATCGAGGACATGCTCGAGTGCAACCGCAAGGTCCTGGAGTCGCTGGAGCCCGCGGTGCACGGCACGGTCGACGCCGAGTCGCGGCTCGTCGGCCGCGTGGTCATCGAGGAGGGTGCGTCGATCGTCCGCTCGACCGTGCGCGGCCCCGCGATCATCGGGCGCGGCACGCGCATCGTGGACACGTACGTCGGGCCGTTCACCTCGATCTACCACTCGTGCCTCGTCGAACGCACCGAGGTCGAGCACTCGATCGTCCTGGAGTCCACGCACATCGCGGACATCCAGCGGATCGAGGACTCCCTCATCGGCAAGGAGGTCGAGCTGTCCCGCTCGGTCACGATGCCGAAGGCGCTGCGGCTCATGCTCGGCGACCACAGCAGGGTCGCGATCCCGTGAGCCCGCGGTGACGGCGCCGTACGACGACGGGGGAGGCGAGCCGCTGGCGGCGCCGCCGTCGGACCACACGCCGCCGGGCTTCGGCGCGCCGGGTCAGCAGCCGTCGTACCAGGGCTCGCCGCTCGCGGCGCCGAAGCCGCCGCGGCACAAGCTGTTCGTCGGGCTCATGGCGTTCTTCGGGCTGCTCGCGCTCGTCGCGGTCGTGGGCTTCTTCGTGACGGCGGGCACGGAGCACAGCAGTTCGCCGGTGGGTGACGGGGCGGTGGTACGGCCGTTGCCCTCGGGCGGCATCGTGATCTCGCAGGCGCCGCGGACGCCGCGTGCCACCGGCGGCGGCCGCACGCTGGGGCCGGTGCCGAAGCCGGTGACGTACCGCGGCACCGGCAGCAAGACCATCCGCATCCGCAAGCCCGAGGCGGGCGCCGTGATCCTGGACATCACCGGCCGCCCGGCAGGCAACGGCTTCTTCGCCGTGTACGCGATCGGCGACAACGGCGCGCGGATCCCCGTCGTGAGCGGGTTCGAGCCCGCGTACAAGGGGTCGTGGCTCCTGGACGCTGTCTTCACGACGACGACCGCGCTGGAGATCGACGCGTCCGGACCGTGGTCCGTGACGCTGCGCAGCACGCGTTCGGCAACGGAGATGGGGCGTGTGGCGTCGGGCAGCGGCGACACGGTCTTCCTCTACACGGGGCCGGCCGGCGTCGCGACGCTGCGCGGCGGCACGGCGAACAAGGTGTTCCGCGTGCAGACGCTCGAACGGGGCTTCCCGCGGCTGGTGCTGACGCACCTGGGGACGTACAGCGGCACCAAGCCGTGGCCCGCGGGACCGGTGCTCGTCGAGGTGCACACCACCGGCCGCTGGAGCATCACGGTGCGCTGAGGACGTACCGGAATGTCCTGGTACGTGGTGGTCCGCGCGCCAGATTCCCGTACCCCGGCAGGGAATCGCACCCTGGGCGCCGAAACCCGGATGCAAGCACCTCCCAGCATCCCTGAAACCCCCAGGAGATCCGCCGTGAAGCTCCGTTCGTCCCTCCTGCTCGTCGCGCCGATCGCCGCGATGGCCGCCGTCAGCGCGCACGCCGCCGTTCCGGCCAAGGCGCCGAAGCCGCTCGTCATCACCGACGACACCGGCGACGCCAACCTCATCAGCGACCAGGGCTTCGTCAGCGGCACCCCGATCCCCGCGGGCACCAAGACCGACCCGGCGTCGGCCGCGCAGTTCGACATCAAGTCGGTCACCGTCGCGGCGACCGGCAACATGGCGACCAAGAAGGTCGGCCGCAAGACCGTCAAGTACTTCAACTGCACCGGCTACACCGCGACGATGGAGCTCGGCGCCGCGCCGCTCGCGCAGGGCACGCTGTACCGCATCCAGGCGTCGACGCCGCTGCACCCGACGTACTGGCTCGAGTGGTCGAACGAGGCCAGTGGCACGTCGCAGACGACGCTGCGCTTCACCGACGAGGCCGCCACGCTCGGCACCACGTCGATCCCGATCGCGGCCGCCAAGGTCGTCGGCACCAAGATCGTGTTCACGGTGACCAGCGGCAACATCAAGGCCTCCGGCGAGAAGCTCGGCAAGGCGATCCTCAGCGGCTTCGGCGCGGACGTCCGCAACAACCTCAAGGCGCAGGGCACCGGCGCCACCGTCCCGATGTGGGACCAGCTCAAGACCGACGGCTCGCAGGCGTGGAAGGTCTGCCCCGTCTAAGCACTCGCGTCTTCCCCGTAAGGCCCGTGCCCGCCGGCACGGGCCTTACGGTTTTCTCAGGCAGGTCTGGGAGGATGCGCGGCATGAGGATCCTCGTCACCGGCGGCGCCGGGTTCATCGGCTCGCACTACGTCCGCACGCTGCTCACCGAGCGCGACGACGTGGACGTGACCGTCTACGACAAGCTGACGTACGCCGGCAACCTCGCCAACCTCGCGCCCGTCGCGGACAACCCGCGGTACCGGTTCGTGCAGGGCGACATCTGCGACGCGTCGCTGCTCGCCGACGTGCTGCCCGGCCACGACGCGGTGGTGAACTTCGCCGCCGAGACGCACGTCGACCGTTCCATCAGCGGGGCGGCCGACTTCGTCGTGACGAACGTGCTCGGCGCGCAGACGGTGTTCGACACCTGCCTGCGCCTCGGCGTACCGCGGGTCGTCCACGTGTCGACCGACGAGGTGTACGGGTCCATCGCGTCCGGTGAGTTCGTCGAGACCGACCTGCTGGAGCCCAACTCGCCGTACTCCGCCGCCAAGGCCGGTGCCGACCTGCTGGCGCGGGCGTACCACGTCACCCACGGGCTCAACATCTCCACCACCCGGTGCAGCAACAACTACGGGCCGTACCAGTTCCCGGAGAAGCTGGTGCCGCTGTTCGTGACCAACCTCATCGACGGCAAGAAGGTCCCGCTCTACGGCGACGGCATGAACGTCCGCGACTGGCTCTACGTCGATGACCACTGCCGCGGCATCCAGCTCGTGCTCGAGCAGGGCGCGCCCGGCGAGTTCTACAACATCGGCGGCGGCGTCGAGCTGCCCAACAAGGAGCTCGTCCAGCGGCTGCTCGACGCGTGCGGGGC
This sequence comes from Frankiaceae bacterium, assembly GCA_035556555.1. GTDB lineage: Bacteria > Actinomycetota > Actinomycetes > BP-191 > BP-191 > BP-191. Next base: position 68,363 of record DATMES010000062.1, on the reverse strand, counting down.
GACGTGGGACAGCGTCGAGTACGTCGAGGACCGCAAGGGCCACGACCGCCGGTACGCCATCGACGACACCAAGCTGCGCGGTCTCGGCTACGCGCCCAGGACGACGTTGGACGAGGGACTGGCCGCGACCGTGCGCTGGTACCGCGACAACGAGGCCTGGTGGCGCCCGCTGAAGGAGAAGGCCGCCCTCCGCTGAGGCCGGTGCCGTCTGCGCAACCCGGTTGCGGCTCGTGCGGCGAAAAAGCGCAAAACGCACCCCGAAGGGGGCCGGCGTTGCCCGCCGGGACGCTGCCGGGCTAAACGATCACCTGTGTCCGTTCTCGTGCCGGATCCCCGCACGCCAGGGGACACAGGTGATCATCCGACGGCGGCGGCGTGACGAGATCCGTCAACGCACCTAGGCGGGCTTGCGGGCGTGCCAGGCGAGGTACATGTACGACGGCACGAGGCCGAGGGTCTCCGCCAGCGCGTCGTCGCAGACCACGGTCAGGTCGTCAGGCCGCTCGGCGGCGGCCGCCACGATCGACGCCACGTCCCACTCCGGCGAGATGCCCTCCGTCCACGACGTCGAGCCCGCCAGGACGTGCCGCCGGAAGTCCTCCGTGCAGAGCAGCTTCGTCTCGAAGCCGTGGGCACGCAGCGTGTCGGTCAGGTCCAGCCCGAAGCGCCAGAACACCGGGGTGTCGTCGCCGTGGAACTCCGGCTCCACCGGCGGAGCCGTAGCCCCCTGCAGCACCGGCACCAGCAGCACGAGCGACCCGCCCGGCTTCAGCACGCGCAGGATCTCGGACAGCGCGGCGTCGGTGTCGGGTACGTGCTCGAGCACGTGCGAGGTCATGACGACGTCGAGCGAGGCGTCGGGCAGGTCGATCTTCTGCAGGTCGATCGCGATGTCGGCCTTGTGCGCGCGCTGGTCGTAGTCGCTCGCCAGGTAGTCGACGCGCGCGGCCATGGCGTCCTTGTACGCGTCGCCCATCCGCGGCGACGTCTCCATGAGCCGCGTCTGCTTGCCGATGCCGGTGACGTACGTCGTCAGGCAGTGGAACAGCCACCGGTCGCGTCCGATCGCCCCGCACTGCGGGCACGTCGCCGACTCGCAGTGCAGGACGCCCTCGAACGACGTCCCCTGCCAGCGGCACACGGCACAGCGCTTGGCGCCGGGCGGGCCAGGCACCTGCGGCGCGAACGGCCGCAACGGCACCGCCCCCGGCGGCATCCCCGACATGCGGTCCACGACCCGGCGCGCCTTCTTGCGCGCCCGGTGCACGAGCGACGACATGCGTTTCCTCCCGCGAGCCTGCGACACTGCCGCTCGCATCCTGTCAGGAAGGAACGCCTCCCATGTCGAACGCCCCGCTGCGCGCCCTCGTCGTCGGCGCCGGCGGGCAGCTCGGCAGCGACCTCCTCGACGTCCTCGGCCCCTCCGCGCGCGGCCTCACCCGCGCCGACCTCGACGTCACCGACGGCCCCGGCGTACGCCAGGCCGTGGGGGACTGGGCACTCGCCACGCGCGACCTCGCCGGGCGACGGGCCATCTTCAACGCCGCCGCGTGGACCGACGTCGACGGCGCGGAGGAGGACGAGGAGGCGGCGTACGTCGCCAACGCCGCTGCCCCAGCCCACCTCGCGCTGGCCGCCGAGTCCGTCGGAGCCGCGCTGGTCCACGTGAGCACCGACTACGTCTTCGCGGGTGACGCGAGCACGCCGTACGAGGCGGACTCGCCGACGGGACCGAGGTCGGCGTACGGCCGCACCAAGCTCGCGGGGGAGCAGGCAGTCCTGGCGGCCTCGCCGAACGCCTACGTCGTCCGCACCGCCTGGGTCTACGGCGCCACCGGTGGCAACTTCGTCAAGACCATGGCCCGCCTCGAACACAGCCACGACACGCTGCGCGTGGTGGACGACCAGCGCGGCTCGCCGACGTGGTCGTACGACCTCGCCACCGGCCTCGTCGAGCTGGCCCGCACCACGCCGCCCGGGGGCGTCTACCACTGCACCAATACAGGCGACTGCACGTGGTACGACCTCGCGCGGGCGGTGTTCGAGGAGCTCGGCGCCGACCCAGGCCGGATAGCCCCCTGCAGCACGGCGGAGTACCCCAGACCCGCCCCCAGGCCCGCGTACTCGGTGCTCTCGGACGCCTCCTGGCGGGCCGCCGGGCTGACGCCGCTGCGGCCGTGGCGCGAGGCATTGCGGGCGGCGTTCGCGCAGGTGGGAGACGCGCTGCGGGGCTGACCCGGGCGTGACGTTTTCGTTAAGTTGGGTCAAGTGGGTGGTGCGCGTTGACGACGCCGTACCAGAGTGGCCGAAGCCCCCGACGTACACCTGGACTCGTCTTGCGCCGTTTCGTACAGAGTCTCGCCGTCCTCTCCGTGACCCCGGTCGCGCTCGCCTTGCCGGTCGTGTCGCGCCCGGCGGCGACGCCGCGGCCCGTCGCGCCGACGGTCAGCGAGCACGCCGTCCGCGGTGTGGACGCGGCCAGCGCGCGGAGCATCCCGGGCTTCGGCGTGACCCACGGACCGGCCGCCGGCCGCCCGCTGGCGCTGACCGCGCCGGTGCGGACGCGCACGTTCTCGGCGCTCGGTGTCACGTGGGACGCGGGCACCGGCGACGAGGCCGACGTGGTGGCGCGCGTACGGCAGAACGGCGCCTGGACCCCCTGGCACGTCCTCGACGCCGACTCCGACCACGAGCCCGACGACGGCACGGTGGACGAGACCACGGGCAGGCTGCGCGCGGGCACGTCGCCGTGGTTCCACGGTCCCGCGGACGGCTACCAGGTCCGCGTCGGCCTCATCGATGGCAGCGCGCCCGCCAACGTCCGCGTCTCCCTCGTGGACCCCGGTACGTCACCCGCCGACGCCTCGCTCGGCCGTTCCCCGACGCTCGGGTCGTCGGAGGCGGCCGCGTCGATCGGGCAGCCGTCGATCATCACGCGCGCGCAGTGGGGCGCCGACGAGTCGCTGCGCGACGGGTCGCCCGACTACGGCGACACGATCAAGATGGGCTTCGTCCACCACACCGACTCGTCGAACTCGTACACGATGGCCGGCGCGGCGGCGCTGGTGCGCAGCGTCTACGCCTTCCACACGCGCAGCCGCGGGTGGAGCGACATCGGCTACAACTTCCTCGTCGACAAGTACGGCCGCATCTTCGAGGGCCGCTACGGCGGCGTCGACAGACCGGTCATCGGCGCGCACACGGGCGGCTTCAACACCGACACGTTCGCCGGCTCGCTGCTCGGCAACTACACGTCCACCGCGCCGTCGTCGGCGCAGCTCGGCGCGCTGGAGCGCCTCTTCGCCTGGAAGCTCGGCCTCCACTACGTCAACCCGCTCGGCCGTACGACGATGACGTCGCGCGGCGGCACGAAGTACCCCGAGGGCGCGACGGTGACGTTGAACAACGTCTCCGGCCACCGCGACGCGGGCCTCACGTCGTGCCCCGGGCAGGCGACGTACAACCGGCTGTCGACGATCCGCTCGGCGATCAAGTCGTACATGGGCGCGTCGCTCTACTACCCGTCGGTGACGACGAGCAGCGCGATGTACCTGACGACGCCGAGCGTGTCGGTGAAGGCGGGAACGCCTGTGGCGCAGGCGTGGCGGCTCGACGTGCGCAACGCGCGCTCGGGCTCGATCGTGCGCCAGGTCAGCGGCAGCGGCTCCTCCAACGCCATCACCGCGACCTGGAACCTCAAGGACAAGGCCGGCAACCTCGTGACGCCGGACACGTACACGCTGACGCTGAACAGCTGGACCGCGCGCACCCGCGCCAAGCCGTACACCGTCCGCGTCAAGGTCGCCTCGCCGCTGCCCGACGGCTCGTCGGTCCGCTACTCGACCCAGGACACGAACGTCTTCGTCGAGAACGGCGGTCTCGGCATCGTGTCGTCGCCGCTCGCGTCCGCGCTGCGTCCGATGCCGCCGCTCGTGTCGTTCCCCGGGCAGCGCGCGACGATGAAGGGCGTGTCCGCGCCGCCGCGGGACGGGCTGTTCGTCAAGGCGGCGGCGAGCGGGGCGACGTACGTCGTCGTCGACGGCTTCCGCCGTCCCATCGGCTCCTCCACGATCTCGGCTCTGGGCCTGACAGCGCCGGTGACGCTGCCGTCCACGGTCGTCGCGGGGGCGCCGCCCGGGCCTGCCTGGCGCGACACCACGCGGCACCCGGACGGCCAGGTCGTGCGCGGCGCCGACGGTGCCGCGTGGCGGATCGAGTCGGGGGTACGGCGCCCGTTCACCTCGCCCGCGTCGCGGGCTCGCTGGTCGAAGGGCTTCGCGGCGCCGCTCGCGCTGCCGGGTGACCTCGCGCTGCCGCTCGGCGCGCCGCTCGCGCCGCCGGAGGGCACCGTCCTGCGGCACGCCTCGGGCGCGGGCGTCGTGAGCGACGGGGCGTTCCGGATGCTGACCGACGGCGGCGTGCTCGGCTACGCCGTCAACACCGCCCCCATTGCCACCTCCGACGACCTCGCGGCGCTGGTCGTGGGCGCGCCGCTCGGCAAGGAGCGGCACCCCAGCGGCACGCTCCTGCGCAACGGCTCGTCGTACCTCGAGGTCCTCGGCACCTCCAAGCGCACGGTGCCCGCCTCGCTCGTCCCGACCGACCCGCGGACGCCGGTCGCGGCGCTCACCGGCGAGGTGTCGTCGCTCCTCGCGCCGCGCTGGCTGCCGGGGTCGGGCATCGCCGGTCGCGGCGCCGACGGCACCGTGCGCGTCGTCGACAACGGCCGCCTGGTGACGTTGTCGCCGGGTGTCGCGGCCGCGCTGTACGGCGGTGTGGCGCTCCCGGTCCTGGAGGCCGGGGACTTCGGCCCGCTGCCGCCTTCTTCTGCTCTCGCGAACGCCGCGATGCACCCGGCGGGCTCGCTCGTCACCGACGGCACCGGCGTCTGGCTGGTCGACGCGAGCATGCGGCGGCCGGTGGCGGCGTCGCTGCGGATGACGTACCGCGGTCGTCCTGCCTCGCCCGCGACGGCGGCCGACCTCGCGCTGCCGGTGGGGCCCGCGGCGTCGGTGCCGACGGGCGCGTACGTCGTCACGCCCGACAACGTGCGCTGGATGGTGGCGCGCGGGGTGCGGCGTTCGGTGACCGCGACCGTGGCGCGCCGCCTCGGCCTCAACCTCGTGACCCCGCAGCCGGTGGTGGCGGGCGAGCTCAACGCCGTGACGTCGTACGGCGGCGTGCTGAAGTAGTCGCCGCGGCCCCGTTCTTTGAAGATCACCACGCGCGAGACCGGCGTGGGAACTGCAGAGATCGAGAGCAGGGCGACCCCGGTCAGAGGCCGAGCTCGCCGGCGATCTCGCGCCAGCGCTTGGCGAACGCCTCCTCGCTGAACTCGCCCGCCCGTTCCACCGCCGACGCCGCGAGCCGCGCGCGCAGCGCGTCGTCGGTCGCCACGCGGACGGTCTGCTCCGCCCACTCCTCACGCGTCGACCAGCGGAAACCGTCCACGCCCTCGCGCACGATCTCGCGCTGCCCGGCGCGGTCGATGACGATGGGCACCGCGCCGCCCGCCATCGCCTCGACGGTCGTCATGCCGAAGTGCTCCTGGTTCCACGGCGCCTTCTCCTCGCTCTCGCCGAGGCCGGTCGCCGACCAGAAGATCGACGCCTCGTCGAGCAGGCGTTCGACGAGGGAGCGGGGCGCGTTCGGGTGGATCTCCACCGGCAGCCCTTGCGCCGCGGCCTGCACCTCGCGCAGGTACGACTCGTGCGCCGGCTCGACGCCGCCGACGACGTGCAGCGTCCAGCCGGGCAGCCGCGTGTGCAGCGTCCCGAACTGCCGCACCATCTCGAGCTGCCGCTTCGCGTGGCCGGTGCCGGGGCGGAAGAAGCGCCCGACCGTGATGATCGTCGGAGTCCGCTCCCGCGCCGGCGCGATGTCACCGACCTGGATCGGCGGGAACAGCACCGCCGAGTCCCGCGACCACAGCCGCGAGATCCAGCCGCGCGTGAACTCCGAGTTGGCGAGAACGCGGTCGTACGACTCGAGGAACGTCAGGTCCGTCGGGTCGAGCAAGAGCCACGGGAAGCGGAAGACGGCCTTCATCCGCCAGTTCTCGCTCTCCTCGCCAAGACGGAGCCGGCTGACCGCGACGCCGAGCCCGCGTTCGTCATGAGGACCCGGGGAGAACGTCTCCGACACCAGGTGCAGCTCGGAGCCGTGCGACGCCGTGCCGAAGTCGAAGTCGTGTCGCGCGAACGCCTCCGTGACGTTCACCTTCACGAGCTCGGCACCGGTCTCGTCGCGGATCGACAGCTCGGTGTCGGGCCCGCCAGGACGGCCGAGGTCCATGGTGAGGTGCCGGTGGTGGCCCGGCGGCAGCGAGATGACGGCGTCGCCCTGCGTCCACGCCCACGAACGCCGCAGCCCGCCCTCCGGCGGGTACCATCCAGTGCCGTGCTCCAACCGCCCTGGCAGCCCGCGCGCGACGCGCGGCGCGACCTGCCGCAGCACGACCTTGCGCCACGCCGCGGCGTCGAAGTCGTGCGGCGTCGGGAAGTAGCAGAGGTACACGTTCGTCGCGGCCTTGGCCTTGACGCGGCTCATGTGGGTGGCGTTGACGAACAGGTCGTACTCCGCGCTGAGCCGCTCGATGTCGCGGTCGCCGCGATCCGGAACCGCGCGGAACGTCGTCCCCGACAGGTCCAGCCCGAGGTGGTCCGCGAGCTCGTCGCGCGTGACGCCGAAGTGGCCGAGCAGGTCGACCTCCCAGCCGTCTGCGGCGAGCACCTCGGCGAGCTTGCCGGAGTGGCGTTCGCCGCCGCCCTTGGACTTCCAGAACCTGTTGTAGACGGCTGCGCGGCGGGGCTTCACGGGGGGCATCCTAGGGATCGGTTGTAGGCGGAGATCGTGTCGCGGGCGCAGCGCGCCCACGTGAACTGCGCGGCGTGCGCTCGTCGTGCGGCGCGTCCTGCCGGGCCGCCGTCCCCCGCGTCGAGCGCGGCACCGATGGCGGCGGCGAACGCGTCGGCGTCGTCCACGGGGGCGTACGACGCATGCCCGCCCAGCACCTCCCGCAGCACGGGGATGTCGCTCGCGACGACGGGCGTGCCCGTGGCGAGGGCTTCGAGCGGCGGCAGGCCGAACCCCTCGTACCTGCTGGGGAACGCGAAGACGGACGCATGCGCGACGGCGCTCCGCAGCGCCTCCCCGGACAGGTAGCCGGGCGTGATCGCCCCGCTCGTGTCGACGGCGGGGCCCCAGCCGGGCGGGCCGACGAGGACGAGCGGCGGCGCGTCGGGGAGCCGTCTCATCGCCTCGAGGAGGACCGGCAGGTTCTTGCGCGGCTCGCGGTTGCCGACGAAGAGGACGTACTCGCCGGGCAGCCCCTCGGGCCTGGGGTGCGTGCCGTACCAGTCCCCCGCGACGCCCAGCCTCGTCGGGACGACGCGGTCTGGGGCGAGGCCGTACCGGTCTCGCACTTCCTCCGCCACGGCCTCGCTCGGCGTCGTCACCACGGCGCCCCTGGCGAGCGCGCGGGGCACGAGCGTCTGGTAGCGCAGAGACGCCGGCGTGACGGCGTGGGCGGAGTGGTCGTACGTCAGGTCGTGGATCGTCACGACGCCGCGCGCGCGGCGGGTCGGCGGGAGGACGAAGTTGGTGCCGTGGAAGACATCCACGGGGCCCGACAGCCACTCCGCCGGCGGCCAGTCGACGCGCGACCAGACCGCCTGCAACGCCCGCGCGGAGAACCGCCGCTGCGCGTGCGGCCAGTGGTCGGGCAGGGCCTCGACACCACGCCACGTGAACGCCGTCAGCACCGGTGTGACGTCGAGGTCGAGGAACGCGTCGAGCAGCGCGGCGACGTACGTCCCCACGCCGGTCCGCGTCCCGAGCAGCGGCGTGGCGTCGATGCCCACTCTCATGCGCGCGGGACCAGCCAGCGTTCGAGGTCGCGCCGCGAGACGGTGCGCGAGCTGTCGATGGCGCGGCGCTTCCTGAGCATCGACGGCAGCAGGCGGAGGTACGACGCCATGACCCGCAGCCGCAGCAACGTCGGCCGCGCCGCGGACCGCGCGTTGCCGGACCTGACCGCGCGCAGCGCGATGGACGCCGTCGTGAGTGGGTAGCGGCCGACCTGCGACACGGCGAGGCGCCACGAGGCGTTCTTGGTCAGCAGCAGAAGGCGGTTGCGGTCGACGTGGAAGCGGAAGACCTTCGACTCCTCGCCGCTGCTCGCCGAGTGGTGGTGGCGGAGCACGGCGGAGGGCTCGTAGCGGACCGCCCAGCCCTTGGCCCGCAGCCGCCACGACAGGTCGGTGTCCTCGTAGTAGAGGAAGAAGTCGTCGTCGAAGAGGCCGACGTCGGCGAGCACCTCGCGGCGGAACGCGACGCCGTTGCCGCAGAAGTTGAAGACCTCGTCGGCGGCGTCGTACTGGCCGGTGTCCACCTCTTGAAAGGCGCGGTCGGCGCCGTAGCCGTCGGCGAAGACGATGCCGCCGGCGTTGTTGAGGACGTCCACCCGAGGGGCGTCGACGGTGAACGTCACCTCGGTCGGCTCCGTCGTCACCGGCAGCGTCACCGACCCGCCGTCCCACGACAGCGTGACGTCCTTGTCGCGCTCGGCCGCCCAGGTGATGCCGACGGGTCCGTCGCCGACGGGCAGCAGGAACTCGCCCGCCGGACGCGTCCACGTGAAGCCCGCCTCGGGGCCGTACGTGAGGCGTTCCCAGAGCGGCTTGCCCTCGGTGCCGGAGACGCCGTAGATGCGTACGCCGAGCTCGCGGGTGTCCTGGGGCCCAGGGACGAAGCCGTCGGTCGACAGCGTCACGGGCACGAAGCGCGGCAGGAACACGATCTTCGGCGTCACGCACCCGGCCTCGGGGTGCGCGTCGAGCGCGGCGAGCGTGCGCGAGAGCCAGGTGGGCTCGGGGACGGCGTCGTTGTTGAGGAGGACGGCGTACGGCGTCGTGACCTCGCGCAGCGCGGCGTTGTTGCCGCCGGCGAAGCCGAGGTTGGCGCCGGTCTCGATGACGCGCACCCACGGGTAGTCGCGGCGCAGCATGGCGACCGAGTCGTCCGAGGAGGCGTTGTCGGCGACCCACGTCTCGAAGTCGTCGATGTCCTGCTTCGCGACGGCGTCGAGGCAGGGGCCGAGGAGGTGGGCGCCGTTCCAGTTGACGATGACGACGGTCGCGCGGCTCACGTCGTCACCCGCGTCGTGTAACGCGCCTCGACGATGCCGGGGGCGGCGTTGCCGCGGATGTCGAACGTGTCCGTGAACCGCGTCGCCGCGAACATCACCTCGGTCTCCGGGTCGGTGATGCCGACGGCGAGGATGAACGTCCCCACGACCGGTGGCAGCGACGGCACCTCGAAGTCCACGGTGTAACGCCCTGGCACCGGCGGGATGACGGCGCTGCCGTCCTGGCCCATGACCCAGATCGGGATGTCGCCGGCGCCGAGGACGACGCAGGTGACCTGGCCGCCGGTGGGCTCGTTCGTGAGCACCTCGATGTCGAGGCGTACGGACCAGGGGCCGCCGCCGAAGAAGCCGTTGCGCGGCTCGCCGCCCGGTGTGTCCGAGACGCGCGCGCCGTGGAACGCGACCCCGCGCGGCGTCGTGTCCTCCTCGATGACCTTGGGCTGGTGCTTGGCGGTGCCGAGGATGCCGCGCAGCTCGCCGGTCGCGAACGCCGGGTCGCCCGCGAAGCGCACCCGCCCGTGGTCGAGCACGACGGAGCGCGTGCAGATCTTCTCGACGAGGTCGAGCGAGTGGCTGACGAGCAGGATCGTGCGCCCCTCGCGCTGGAACTCCTCGATCTTGCGCAGGCACTTCTCCTGGAACGCCTCGTCGCCGACCGCCAGCACCTCGTCCACCAGCAGGATGTCGGGGTCGATGTGCACGGCGACGGCGAAGCCGAGGCGGACGTACATGCCGGAGGAGTAGTTCTTGACCTGGTTGTCGATGAACGGCGCCAGCTCGCTGAAGTCGACGATCGCGTCGAAGTGCTTGTCGACCTCCTTCTTCGACAGGCCGAGGAGGGAGGCGTTCAGGTAGATGTTGTCGCGGCCTGACAGCTCGCCGTTGAATCCGGCGCCGAGCTCCAGCAGGCTCGCGATGCGGCCGTTGACGGTGACGCTGCCGGTGGTCGGCTGGAGGATGCCGGCGAGGATCTTCAGCGTCGTGGACTTGCCGGAGCCGTTGGCGCCGATGAGGCCGACGGTCTCGCCGCGTTCGATGTCGATGGTGAGGTCGCGTACGGCCCAGAACTCCTCCGCCTCCTGGTGCCGGCGGATGAACCGCTCCTTGAGGCTCGTGGCGCGCTTGCGGTGGATGAGGAACCGCTTGGAGACGCCGCGCGCCGAGATCGCCGGGGCGCTCATGCCGCGCCCCCCGGGCGCCGAGCGGAGGTTACTGGTGAGTAGCGACGTCGTGGTTCACCAGTTCGCGCGTGGCGCGCGTCGGTACTCACCAGTAACTTCCGGGTCGCGGGGGCGGGGCGGGTCATCTAGAGGTCCTCGGCGAAGTCGCCGCGCATCCGGCGGAACACCGTCAGCCCGATGGCGAACGTCACGAGCGCGATCGCGCCACCGACCGCGAGCTGGATCAGGTAGCCCTTGTAGCCGCGGTACGCGAGCACCTGCGTCGGCCCTCTGCCGGGCAGGTCGACGTCGGTGTTGGCGTACAGCGCCCGCTGGAACGCCGTGATGACGCCCGCCATCGGGTTGAGGAAGTAGAGCCAGTACAGGTCCCCGAGGCGCTCGCGGACGAGGAACATCCCGTAGATCACGGGGTTGAGCCAGAACCACGCGAGGAGGACGACCTCGAGCAGGTGCTGGACGTCGCGGTAGCGCACGGTCAGCGCCGCGACGAGCATCCCGAGCCCGGTCGCGAAGACGATGAGGACCGCCAGCGCGGGGATCAGCAGGACGAGCTGAGGGCCGAACGCCGCCCGGTGGAAGAACAGCAGGAAGACGAAGAACACGCCCATCTGCAGGACGAAGTGCACGGCGGCGTACCCCACCGCAGAGAGCGGCAGGACCGAGGTGGGGAAGCGGACCTTCTTCACGAGGTTCGCGTTGCCGACGACGCTCCCTGATCCAAAGGCCAGGCTGGAGGAGAACGCGTTCCACGGCAGCAGGCCGGCCATGAGGTAGACGGCGAAGTTCGGGACGCCGTTGCGCAGGATGAACGAGAACACGAGGTAGTACACGGCGAGCAGCAGCAGCGGGGTCGCCAGCGACCAGACGAAGCCCAGCGCGCTGCTCTGGTACTTCACCTTGAGGTCCTTGCGGACCAGCCCGACGAGCAGCTCCCACCTGAGCCGGGACTGCGCCGTCGCGCGAGCCTCGGTCGCTGCGGTCATGGCGGCGATGATACGGGCGCGCGGGGTCTCCGCCCGACCGGGCCAGACGGCGCCCGCGGCCGTCGCCGTGCCGCGCGGCCCGCTCGTTCTCTGCACCCGGTACGCCGGTCTCGCGCGTGGTGATCATCAAAGAACGGGTGGAGCGGGGTCGGGGCGGGGGTGGGGCGGGGGTGGAGCAGGGCGTGGGCGGCGGTCAGGTCGGGCGCCGTTATGCTCGGCCGCGATGGCGGACACCCGACCGGCGCGCGCCCCCGCGCCGACCCTGACGGACGCCGTCGCGGTCGTCCCCGTCGCGGTCCTCGCCGTCGTCGCGACCGTCTCGCTCGCGTACGCGCACCTCGGCGCGCACTCCCTCCCCGCCGTCCTCCTGACGTCCCTGCTGGTGCTCGCGGCGATGGCCTACGGCGCCCGCCGCGTCCGTGTCACCGCTGATCGCAACGGCCTCCTCGTCGTCCTCGGCTGCGGGCTCGTGGCGGCCGTCATGTTCTTCCCAGGCTTCCCGTACGGCGTCGGCGACAAGGACCCCGGCAACTACGTCGCGCACGCCGTCCAGATAGCCGACCACGGGTCGTACGCCTTCACCGACCCCGCCCTCGCGCACCCGACGCTGCCGGTCGTCTGGGAGAACGACAAGGCGCGCGTCCCCGCGATGTGGGTCGACGACGCCGAGACCGGGCGGATCGTGCCGCAGTTCTTCCACCTCTGGCCGGCGCTGCTCGCCACGGCGTACGACATCGGCGGGTACGGCGCCGTCACCGGCCTCGCGCCGTTCGCCGCGGTCGTCGGCGTGCTGGCGCTGGCCGCCTTGCTGCGGCGGGTCGGGGGAGTGGCGGCGGCGGCGTTCGGCGGGGTGCTGCTCGCCACGAACATGCTGCAGGTCTGGCAGGCGAAGTACCCGTCGACGGAGGCGTTCGCGCAGGCGCTGTTCGTGGGCGCGCTGCTCGCGGTGGCGATCGCGGCGCAGGAGCGCTGGCGCCCCGCCGCCGCACTCGCCGGCGTCCTGGTGGGGGTCAGCTTTCTCAACCGCGCGGACTCGTGGCTGCTGGTCATGCTCACGGCCGCGACACTCGGCGCGCTGTGGGTCTCCCGCCGCGCCGACGGCGAGACGCTCGCCGCCGCGGCCGGGCTCGCGGTCGTGCTGCCGTACGCGCTGTGGCAGGCGTACGACGCCGCCCTCCGCTACACCGTCGACAACGGCGTGCCCGGGCTCGAGAGGACCGTCGCGCTGCTGATGCTCGCCGTGGTCGGAGCGGTGGCCGGGAGGGCGCTGCTCGCCCGGCCGGCAGCGGCGGTCGTCGGCTGGGGCGCCAACGCGCGCGTGCAGAGGCGGGTCGGGCTCGCGGTCTGCGCGGTCGTCCTCGGGCTGCTCGTCGTGGGCTTCCTGCGGCCGCTGCTGGGGGAGTCGTACCTCACGTTCCAGGGCCGCAGACTGCGCTCCTACGACGAACGCAACCTGCACCGGCTGGCGTGGTTCTTGACGCTGCCGGCGTTCGCGCTGGCGGGGATCGGCGTCGCGGTGGTGACCCTCAGGAGATGGCGTACGGCCGCGTGGGCGCTGCTGCTGCCGACGCTGGCGCTGACGGTGCTCTACGCGTACGAGGCGCGCGTCGCGGCGCGGCTGATGTGGTGGGGGCGGCGGTACGTCCCGCACGTCCTCCCAGGACTCCTCGCGCTGGCCGCGCTGGCGCTGGCCGCGGGCTTCGCGTGGCGGTGGCGCGACCGGCGCCCGCTCCGCGTCCCTGCCGTGGCGGTGGCAGCGGCACTCACCGCCGTCTACCTCGGCCAGTCGCTGCCGCTGCGCGGCCACGACGAGTGGCGGGGGAGCCTCGCCGTCGCCGACCGCGTCTCCGCTCTCTCCGGCGACCAGCGGGGCGTCTACCTCTGGCAGAAGGGCGGCTGCTGCTCCTCGCCCTCCCTGCTCTGGTCGGGGCCCGTCTGGCTCGCGCACGACGAGCTCTCCGTCCTCCTCCCGCCCGAGCCGGCGGCCGTCCCCGGCTACGTGCGGGAGTACCGCGAGGCGTTCAGCGGCGACCCCGTCTTCGTCGTCTGGAACGGCGCCACGCTCCCGCCGGAGCTGGCCCCGCTCGGACTCGAGACGGTGGTGCGGCTGACGGGGGAGATGCCGTTCTGGGAGGAGGCCGAGCTGGAACGCCCCGACGGGGCGCGGACGGTGCGGTACGACTTCACGGTCTACCGCGTGCCGTAGGCTTGCGCGCCGTGAGCCCCGCCGTAACGGAAGCCGTCGACGTCACCGTCGTCCTCCCCTGCTACAACGAGGTCGGCCACGTCGAGGCCGAGATCGAGCGCATCGCCGCGGCGCTGGACGACAGCCCCTACACGTACGACCTCGACGTCTACGACGACTGCTCCTCCGACGGCACGCGCGAGCTGCTCGCGAAGATCGCCGAGTCCGGCCGCTTCGCGAACCTGCGCTACTTCCCGAGAGCGCGCAACGGCGGCTCCGGCACGATCCGGCGGATCGGCAGCCAGAACGCCCGCGGCCGCTACGTCGCGTGGACCGACGCCGACATGACGTACCCGAACGAGCGCATCCCCGAGCTCGTCACGACGCTCGACGCGGACCCGTCGTACGACCAGGTGGTCGGCGCGCGCAAGACGGAGGAGGGGACGTACAAGTTCCTCCGGGTGCCGGCCAAGTGGGTGATCCGCAAGATCGCCGAACGCCTCACCGGCACGAAGATCCCCGACCTCAACAGCGGGCTGCGGGTGTTCCGCCGCGAGATCGCGCTGCCCTACCTGCCGCTGCTGCCACCGGGGTTCTCGTGCGTGACGACGCTGACGGTGTCGTTCCTCGCGAACGCGCACGAGGTGCAGTACGTCCCCATCGACTACGCGAAGCGCGCGGGGCAGAGCAAGTTCCACTTCACGAAGGACGCCTACCGCTACATCCTCCAGGTGCTGCGCATGGTCATGTACTTCAACCCGCTCAAGGTGCTCATGCCGCTGGCGCTGTGGATCCTCGCGCTGGGCGTGGGGAAGATCGCGTACGACCTCATCGCGCACCCGTTCCGTATCGCGGGGACGACCGTGCTCGTCGTCGTGACCGGCCTGCAGATCGCGGCGCTGGCGCTGATCGGCGACCTCATCGTCCGGTCCAGACCGCGCGCGTGACGTTGCGCTCGGCGCTGCGGCTGCTCGCCGCCGTCGTCGCCGTCGGGGCGCTCGTCGCGGCCACGGTGTCGCAGTGGTCGCGGGTCGAGGACACCATCGCCGCCGTCTCCCTGCCCGGCCTCGGCGTCGGTGCCGTCGCCATGGTCGCGGCGACGTACTGCTCGATGCTCGCCTGGCGCGCGGTCCTCGCCGACCTCGGCTCGCCGCTGTCGCTCCGCGACGCCGGCGGCATCTTCTTCCTCGGCCAGCTCGGCAAGTACCTCCCTGGGAGCCTCTGGTCGGTCGCGGCGCAGATGGAGCTCGGCCGCGACAAGGGCGTGCCGCGCAAGCGCTCGGGCGTCGCCGCGCTGCTCGTCATCGTCATGGGCCTCACGGCGGCCGGTCTCGTCGCGGCGGCGACGCTGCCGTGGGTGGCCGAGCTCTCCGACTACCGGTACGTCCTCCTGCTCCCCGCGCTCGGGCTCGTCCTGCTGCATCCCGCGGTGTTCCGCCGGGTCACGACGGCTTCGTTACGGCTGCTGCGGCGCGAGCCCCTCGAACGCGGCCTCTCCGGACCGGGTGTTGCCAAGGCGCTCGGCTGGTCGGTGGCGCAGTGGGCGGCGTACGGCGTCGGCGTCTGGGCCGTGGCCCGCGACCTCCCTGGCGCGCCGTCAGGCCTGCTCGCGCTGGGCACGGGCGCCTATGCACTCGCCTGGTCCGCGGGCTTCCTCGTGCTGCTGGCTCCTGCGGGGGCGGGCGTACGGGAGGGCGCGCTCGTGCTGCTGCTGGCGCCGGCGTACGGATCCGGCCCCGCGCTGGGCATAGCGCTGCTCGCCCGGCTGTTGGCGACTCTTGGCGATCTGGTGTGGGGTATGGGTAGTTTCGTCCGGTTCGGTGTGACGGTTGTGACTCGTGGGACACAGGGTCAAGATGTCAACACGACACGCCGAGGAACCAAAGGGCGACGGGAACGACTCTGAGGAGGGTGCGATGAGGGCTGTGCGCGTCCTCGCGTCCGCTCTCGTCGCCGGCCTCGTCGGCGCCACGCTCGCCACTCTCCCGGCCTCTCCGGCCACCGCCCTGGACGAGGTCTACACGCGTCCCGCGGACGGCGTGTTCCAGGTCGAGGGGCACGGCTGGGGACACGGCCACGGCCTGAACCAGTGGGGCGCCGAGGGCGCCGCCCGCCAGGGCGTGCTGCACACGGCGATCCTCGACCACTACTACCCGGGCACCGCGCAGGCCGCGAAGCCGGCCCGCGCGATCCGCGTCCTGCTCTCCGAGGACGACCACACCGACGTGGTCGTCCGCGCCGTGTCCGGCCTCGAGGTCCGCGACCGCGCGTCCGGCGCCGTCTACACGCTCCCGGCGGGCCCGAGCCGCTGGCGGCTGATCCAGACGAGCGCAGGGCAGAGGATCCAGTCGTACAACGGCTCCTGGACCACCTGGGCGACCGGCGGCAAGTCGGCGTGGACGGGGCCGCTGCAGTTCGAGGGCACGGCGCCGCTGCGGCTGTACTTCGCCGACGGCTCGGCGCGCGAGTACCGCGGCGTCCTCCGCGCTGTGAAGACCGGCACCTCGACCATCAACGTCGTCAACGTGCTCGACCTCGAGCAGTACCTCTACGGCGTCGTCCCCCGCGAGTCGCCGTCGTGGTTCAAGGCCGAGGCGCTCAAGGCGCAGGCGATCGCGGCGCGGTCGTACTCGACGTACAAGCTCGACCACGTGTCGTCGTCGGCGACGTACGACATCTGCTCCACGATCATGTGCCAGGTCTACGGCGGCGTCCGGCTCGTCACGTCGGGCGGCACCGTGCACGAGCTCGAGCAGGCCAGCACCACCGGCGCGGTCAACGCCACCAAGGGCGTCGTGCGGACGTACAACGGCGCGGCGATCTTCGCCGAGTTCTCGTCGTCGAACGGCGGCTGGTCGACGCAGGGGTCGTTCGCCTACCTCGCGCCGCGCGCCGACCCGTGGGACAAGATCGCGTCGCCGTCGCACTACTGGACCGCGACGCTGTCGGCGGCGCAGCTGGAGCGGAAGTACCCCGCGGTCGGGCGGCTGCTGCGCATCCGCGTGACCCGCCGTGACGGCAACGGCGAGTGGGGCGGCCGCGTCAAGGAGGTCCGCCTGGAGGGCGTGAGCTCGTCCGGCGCCGCGACCTACGTCAACACCACCGGCGGCGGCGTCTACGGCGCGCACACCTGGCCTGCCTCGTCGACCGGGCTGCGCGGATCGTGGTGGCACATCAAGACGCCGTACACCGCCTCGATCGTCGGCAAGAGCGCGACCCCGACGCTGATCCGGCCCCCCGGCGCGTCGACCGCGCGGCTCGCCGTCCACTACAAGAACACCGGCTCCATCGCCTGGCCCGTGTCCGGCCTGCACCTCGCGGTGTCGTCTCCCGCGGGTGCCGCGGACCCGCTGGCCGGCGGCTCGACCCGCCCCGGCGCGTACGTCCGCAACATCACGACGCCAGGGGCGACCTCCGTCAAGCCCGGCGAGGCGGCGCGCTTCGAGGTGCCGCTGAACGCCGACGGGATCAACCCGGGGACGTACCGCCAGGCCTACCGGCTGCGCATCGGCAGCGGCGCGGTCTTCGGGCCCGAGGTTGCCTGGTTCGTGCCGGTCGTACGCCCGGTCTTCACGTCGTCCGTCGTCGCGCTGGCAGGCCCCGCCACAGCCGCCTCGGGCGACGCGCCGCCCGCGGTGTGGAAGGACGGCACCGTCGTCGTGCCGCGTTCCGGCTCGACCTCGTTGCAGGTCAAGGTCAAGAACACCGGCAACGTCGACTGGCCGCTCAAGGGCGCCGTCCAGCTCGTCACGTCCGACCCGCGCGGCCGCGAGAGCGTGTCCGCCGGCTCGACGTGGCCCTCGAAGTCGGTGGCTGCCCGCGCGTCGGCCGTCGAAGGCGTGTCCGGCGCGACCGTCGTCAAGCCCGGCCAGACCGCGATCTTCCCCGTCACGATCAACGGCAACGGGCGCACGGTGGGGCTGCGGCCCGAGTCGTTCGAGGTGAAGTGGTCCGGCTGGGCGTGGGTCGCCGGCTCCCAGGTCACGCTGAAGGTCGTCCGCGTCGACCCGTCGCTGTCGCGCGTCAGCGAGAAGGTGTCGCAGCCCGCGGCGATGTCGCTGCTCGCATACCCGGGCGACAAGCGCGTCATGGTCATGCGCGTGCGCAACCTCGGCGGCAACGCCTGGCCGGTCGGCGGCGGCGAGGTCATCGCGACGTCCGACGGCCGCGAGGACGCGCTGCGTACGACGTCCTGGCTCACCTCGCGCCGCGCGACCCCGCTGGCCGCCAACGTCTCCCGCCCTGGCGTGACGTCGGTGCACCCGGGCGAGGTCGCGGAGTACCGCGTGCCGATCGACCCCACGAACAAGCCCGCGGGCGTGTACGGCGAGTGGTTCCGCGCGATGGTCGCGTCGTCCGGCACCCGCTACGGCGCCACGGTCGGCGCCGACGTCACGATCTCGGCCGCGACCATGGCGGGCACCGTCACCCGCAACACGACCGGGCTCTCCGTGCCGGCCGGGGGCACGGCGACGTACTCCATCGACGTCAAGAACACCGGCAACACGACGTGGCGCGTCGGCAGCGCCGTCCGCGTCTCCGTCAAGGGCTCCGGCTCGGCGCACTCGTCGTGGATCAACGCCGGCCGCCCGACCGCCATCGACAAGAACGTCTCGCGGGCCGGCGCCACCGACGTGCGGCCAGGGGAGCGGGCGCGGTTCACGTTCACGATCGCGGCGAACGGGCGCGCGCCGGGCTCGTACACGGAGACGTTCGGCTGCGGCTGGGAGGCCTGGCGGTCCACCGGACTGCGCATCCCGGTGTCGTACGTCATCGTGTAGTCCATGCGCCTCGGGTTCCTGGTCGAGCAGTGCCTCGCGCCGGTGCCCGGCGGCACGGCGCGGTACACGCGCTGCCTCGGCTCGGCGCTCGCCGAGACGGCGTCCCCTGGGGACTCGGTCGAGGGCTGGACGGCGCTGCACGGCTCCACGACCGCCGCCGTCATCGATGGCGTGGGCGGGCCGCACCGGCTGCCGCTGGGCCGTAGAGCACTGATCGCGGCCTGGGAACGCGGCGTAGGGCCGACCCCGAAGGCCGACGTGGTGCACGCGCCGACGCTGCTCGCGCCGCCGTCGCGCGGCTGCCCTCTCGTCGTGACGATCCACGACGCCGTGCCGTGGACGCACCCCGAGACGCTGACGCAGCGCGGTGTCGCCTGGCACCGGCGGATGGCGTTGCGCGTCGCGGCGTCGGCGGACGCGGTCATCGTGCCGACGCAGGCGGTGGCGGACGACCTGCGGGAGTTCCTCGACCTGGGGGACCGGGTGCGGGTGGTGTTCGAGGGGTCGGACGCGCTGGTGGTGCCCCTCGACGCGGCGGCGCGGCGCAAGAAGCTGGGCGTGCCGGAGACGTACTTCGTGACGGTCGCCACCCTGGAGCCGCGCAAGGGCCTCGACGTGGCGCTCGGCGCGCTGGCGGAGACGGCGTCGCCGGACGTGCCGCTGGTGGTCGTGGGGCAACCGGGCTGGGGCGGTGTCGACCTCGACGCGACGGCGGCGTCGCTCGGGCTGCGCGACGGGCAGGTGCTGGCGCTGGGACGTACGTCCGACTCCGACCTCGCGGCCGTGCTCGCCGGGGGTCTCGCGCTGGTCGCGCCGTCGCGGGCGGAGGGGTTCGGGCTGCCGGTCGTGGAGGCGATGCACGCGGGCGTACCGGTGATCTGCTCCGACGCGCCCGCGCTGGTGGAGGTGACCGACGGGGCCGCGCTCATCACGCCGGTCGACGACGTCGTGTGGCTCGCCGAGGCGATGGCGTCGGTGGCGGGCGACACCGAGCTGCGTACGCGGCTCGCGAAGGCCGGCACCGAACGCGCGCACGCCCTCACCTGGCGCGCCACCGCCGAGGAGACCTGGGCCGTCTACCGCGAGGTGCTGTAGCGCCCGCCGTCGCCCCCCGCCGTTCTCCGGCCGAAAAGATCACCTGTGTCCCCGGCCGTGCGGGGGAATGGCCGGTGAGGGGACACAGGTGATCGTTTAGACCGGCGCGGGCGGGCGAAGACCGAAAGCGACGCGATACCCAGGAACGGGGACTACGCTGAGCGAGTAGGCAGACACGGACGAAGAGGAGCAGCACCCAGAGTGGCACCGCGCGTGCTCGTCGACGCCACGGCCGTACCAGCGGACCGCGGCGGAGTCGGGCGTTACGTGGACGGGTTGATCGCCGCTCTCGACGCCGCCGACGCGGACCTCGCGATCGTCTGCCAGCGCGCCGACGCCGACCGCTACGGCCGTTCCGCGCCGAGCGCGCGCATCGTCGCCGGCCCCGCCGCCATCAGCCACCGCCCTGCCCGCCTCGCGTGGGAGCAGACCGGGCTTCCCCTGGTCGCGCAGCAGGTCCAGGCCGACGTCATCCACTCGCCGCACTACACGCTGCCGCTGCGCGCCGGGCGCCCCGTCGTGGTCACGCTGCACGACGCGACGTTCTTCACCGAGCCGGAGCTGCACACGGCGGTGAAGGGGTCGTTCTTCCGCTCGGCGATCCGCACCGCCGTACGCCGTGCCGCCCGCTGCATCGTGCCGTCCAAGGCGACGCGCGACGAGATGATCCGCGTGGTCGACGCCGACCCGACGCGCCTCGACGTGGCGTACCACGGGGTCGACACGGCGATGTTCCACCGCCCGACGCAGGACGAGCGCAACCGCGTCCGAGGCCGCCTCGGACTCTCCGACACCAGCGGGTACGTCGCGTTCCTCGGCATGCTCGAGCCCCGCAAGAACGTTCCCTCGCTGGTCCGCGCGTGGATCGACGTCTGCGACGGCCGCGACGACCCGCCGGCGCTCGTGCTCGGCGGCGCCGCGGGCTGGGACGAGGACGTCGACGCCGCCGTCCACGAGGTCCCCTCGCACCTGCGCTGCCTGCGCCCCGGCTACCTGCCGATCCGCGACCTGCCGGCGTTCCTCGGCGGGGCGCTCGTGGTGGCGTACCCGTCGCACGGCGAGGGCTTCGGCCTGCCGGTGCTCGAGGCCATGGCCTGCGGCGCGCCGGTCCTCACGACCCCGCGCCTGTCGCTCCCCGAGGTCGGTGGTGACGCCGTGGCGTACACCGAGCCCGACGTCGCCTCCATCGCGGCCGCGCTGCGTTCGCTGCTCGACGACCCCGACCGCCGCGCGCGGCTCGGCGAGGCGGGCTTCGCGCGCAGCAAGGAGTTCACCTGGGCGGCGAGCGCCGAGGCGCACCTGGCGTCGTACGCCCGCGCCGTCTCACCCGAGTGAGCGGAGCGGTCCGGGTCGTCGTCGTCACGTACTCGCCCGGCGAGTCCCTGGCGGCGTTCCTCGACTCGCTCGGCGACGCCACCTCCCGCCACGTCCGGGTCGTGCTGGCGGACAACGGCTCCACGGACGGCGCGCCCGAGGCGGCGGCAGAGCGCCCAGGCGTCGAGCTGCTGCCCACCGGCGGCAACCTCGGCTACGGCGGCGGTGCCAACGTCGGTGCGGGATTGCTCGCTGGCACCGGCGCGAGCGCCGCTGCCAGCTCAGGCGACGAGCCGTGGCTGGTCGTCGCCAACCCCGACATCACGTGGCACAAGGGCGCGCTCGACACCCTGCTCGACGCGGCGGAGCGCTGGCCGCGCGGCGGCGCGTTCGGGCCCGCGATCCTCACGCCGCGGGGCGACCTCTACCCGTCGGCGCGGGCGTTCCCGACGCTGGGCCGCGGCGTCGGCCACGCGCTGCTCGGCTGGTGGTGGCCGGCCAACCCGTGGACGCGCTCGTACCGCCAGGAGTCCGGCGGCCCCGTCGAGGGTCGCGCGGGCTGGCTGTCGGGGTCGTGCATGCTGCTGCGGCGCAGCGCGTTCGACGAGGTGGGGGGCTTCGACCCGGGCTACTTCATGTACTTCGAGGACCTCGACCTCTGCCGCCGCCTCGCCGACGCGGGGTGGGAGTCGGTGTACGTCCCCACGGCCGTCGTCGAGCACACCGGCGCGCACTCCACCAGCCGCAACCGCAACGCCATGCTGCGGGCGCACCACAGGAGCGCGTACCGGTACCTGGCGGGCCAG
The DNA here is from genome assembly GCA_035556555.1 of Frankiaceae bacterium. Lineage (GTDB taxonomy): Bacteria > Actinomycetota > Actinomycetes > BP-191 > BP-191 > BP-191. Next base: position 46,870 of record DATMES010000062.1, on the reverse strand, counting down.
TACGCGGGCCCGCGCTGGCTGCTCGTCCGCGTTGCCCTGCGCGCGGGGCTCGCGGCCCGCTACCGTCTCTCGTTGCTGGTCCGCGGCCTGGGGGAGGGCGCTCGGCCGACGCGCTCGGGTGAGGTCCTGGGGAGGGGCGACTAGTGGACGCTGTCGTACTGGTGGGTGGCAAGGGGACGCGGCTGCGGCCGCTGACCATCACGACGCCGAAGCCGATGCTGCCGACGGCCGGCGTGCCGTTCCTCACGCACCTGCTGGTCCGCGCGCGCGACGCCGGTGTCGACCACGCGATCCTCTCGACGGCGTACCGCCCGGAGGTGTTCGAGGGGCACTTCGGCGACGGCGGTGACCTGGGGCTGAAGATCACGTACGTCACCGAGGCCGAGCCGCTCGGCACCGGCGGCGGCATCCGCAACGTCGCGCAGCACCTGCGCGGTGACGACTTCCTCGTGTTCAACGGCGACGTGCTCTCCGGTCTCGACGTGACCTCGCTGGTGTCGGAGCACCGTCGCCGGCATGCCGACGTGACCTTGTATCTGACGGAGGTGCCGGACGCGCGGGCGTTCGGCTGCGTGCCGAGCGACGACGAGGGGTGGGTGACGGCGTTCCTCGAGAAGATGCCGGAGCCCGTGACCAACCGGATCAACGCGGGCTGCTACGTCTTCTCGCCCGCTGTCCTGGACGCGATCCCCGCCGGGCGGCCGGTGTCGGTGGAGCGCGAGACGTTCCCGGCGCTGCTGGCCGGCGGCGCCAAGGTCTACGGGCACGTCGACCTGTCGTACTGGCTGGACCTGGGTACGCCGGCGGCGTTCGTGCGCGGGTCGTGCGACCTCGTTCTCGGGAAGGTGGCCTCGGCCGCTCTGCCCGGCGAGCCGGGCCAGTGCCTGGTGCTGCCGGGGGCCACGGTCGCGCCCGACGCGGTGCTGACGAACGGCACGACCGTCGGCCGCGACGTGACCGTCGGGGCGGGGGCGTACGTCGACGGCAGCGTGGTGTTCGACGGTGCCGTCGTGGGGCCGGGCGCGCGGGTCTGCGACAGCGTCGTCGGGCGCGGCGCGACCGTCGGCGAGGGGTCGGTGCTGACCGGCGTGGTCGTCGGCGACGGCGCGTTGATCGGCACAGGGAACGAGCTCGTGGACGGCGCGCGCATCTGGCCGGACGTCGTCATCGGCGACGCCGCGGTCCGCTTCTCCTCGGACCTGTGACACGCCCGCCCTCCCGCACCCCCGGATGATCACCTGTGTCCTCGCCGTGCGCGCGAAAGGCCGGTATGGGTGATCGTTTCGCGGGGTGGCAGGGCGGCGTTCGGGGTGCGTTCTGCGTTTTTCCGCCGCACGAGCCGCAACCCGGAGCCTTTTCCATCCTGACGGCGTGGTTGGCGCCGGCATAGTCGTTCTTTGAAGATAACTACGCGTGAGACCGGCTGCTGGGCTGCAGGGTTGGGCCGGCGCGGGTGCGCGGGCGCCGCTCGTCCGGGGTTGACCGTCGTTCTGGTGGTGGTCGAGCGCCGAAGGGGCTCCTGCCCAGCACGATCCAGGCCCAGCGCGAGCCAGGATGGAAAAGGCTCCCGGTTGCGCACATGACAGCGGCGGCGGGCCCCGCTGGGGCCGCGCCGCCGCGTCGGTGACGTGAAGTGCCGCTAGACGGCGTTCTTCTCCGGGGCCTTGCTCTTCTGGCCGCCGAAGTTGTCGATGAAGTCCTGCATGACCGCGCCCGACACCTCGGAGCAGGCCTGCTTCTGCGCCCACGACGTCAGGACGATGTGCTTGTTGTCCGGGAAGTCCTGGCGGCCCCACGGCACGATGAGGAACTTGCCCTCCGCCGAGTCGGCGGCCTTCTTCAGCACGTCGATCTGCGCGTCGGTCGCCTTGTTGTCGTACCAGACGACGACGTAGCCGTGCTCGAGGTTGTGCACCGCCTGCTCGGAGGCCGGGTTGTCCTCGCGCGAGTAGAACTTCTTCGCGCCGACGGGCAGCGGGGTCGGGTTGTGGCGGCCCGAGCTGGGCGGCGCGATGGCGTACTCGACGCGGTCGCCGTTCTTCGGCGTGTGCTTGACGGCGTCGTCCTCCGCCTCCTTGGGGATCGGCTCCTCCTTGGCGGCGTCGCACCCGGCGGCGTCGGCGGCGAGGCCCACGGCACGCAGGGCCACGTCGGCGTTCTCGCCGGTGTTGCTGTAGTAGACGGCACCGCCGATGAGCGCGATGCCCAGCAACGTCGTGATGCCGACGGTGAGGTACGTCGCGCGCTTCTCACCGGAGCGCTGCTTCTTGCGCTGCTCCTCGATGAGCTTCCGGCGGTTGTTCTCAGGGGTTCGCTTGGCCACGGCGCGGAGTCTAGTGGTGGAGTGGGCACGTGCTCACGTCCACGGTCCGCCCGGCGCTGCCGACGGACCTCCGCCTCACGCTGCTGGCGCTGCGCCGGGGGCCGTACGACCCGCACTTCCGCTTCGACGGTGCGGCGGTGTGGCGCGCCTGCCTGACGCCGTCCGGGCCGGGCACGATCCGGCTCGTCCAGCGCCGCGACGAGATCGAGGTGAACGCCTGGGGGCCGGGCGCCGAGTGGCTCGTCGCGTCGGCGCCCGACCTCGTCGGCGCGCGCGACTCGCTCGACGGGTGGGATCCGCCGTACGCCCTCCTGCGTGACATGCACGCGCGCCATCCGGGCTTCCGCGTGCCGCGGTCTGGCCTCGTCTTCGACGCGGTCGTGCCGTCGGTCATCGAGCAGCGCGTGACGGGCAACGAGGCGTGGCGTTCGTGGCGGCAGCTCGTACGCCGCTTCGGCACGCCCGCACCGGGCCCCGAGGGGATGCCGCCGCTCGTCGTGCCGCCGGGTGCCGACCTGCTGAAGCGACTGCCGTCGTGGGACTGGCACCTGGCCGGCGTCGAACGCCAGCGCGCCTCCGTCGTGCAGGCCGCCGCGCACGTCGCGGCGAGGCTGGAGGAGACGACGGCGATGGCGCCGGACGACGCGATGCGGAGGCTGCGCGCCGTACCCGGCATCGGCCCGTGGACCGCCGCGGAGGTGGCGCAGCGCGCGCTCGGCGACGCGGACGCGGTGTCCGTGGGAGACCTGCACCTGCCGGCGTTCGTCGGGTGGGTGCTCGCCGGTCACCGCACCGACGACGACGGGATGCTGGAGCTGCTGGAGCCGGTACGCGGTCACCGCTACCGCGCGACCCGCCTGCTGGAGCTCTCCGGGCTGCGGCACCCGCGTTTCGGCCCGCGCTACGCGGGCCGCGACATCCGCGTCACCTGACGGCCGCGAGGAGGTCCGCCACGAGGGCGGGAACCGACGCGCGGATCGTGTCGGGGTTCGCGAGGACGCCCGCGGCCGTCACCGCGAGTGTGGTGACAGGCCCGTCCGGGTCGCTGCCGTGCTCGCGCAGGGCGTCCATCGCCATCCGCGTCACCGGACCGGCGAGATCGTCGGCGACGAGCCGGTCGAGGTCGGCCGCGAGGTGGTCCGTCGCGGAGGTCTGCAGCAACCGCAGCACGTCGAGTCCGTCCTTGGGCCGCAGGCGGCCGGGAGTGGCCCGTCGTTCCTCGATCTTGATGACCTTGGCAACGAGGAGCGCCGCCGGCTGGGCCACGCGGATCGTGAACCGCCTGCTGTCACCGGTTGCGAGCGCGCCCACCTCGTGGGGCGCGTTGGCGACGACAGCGGCTTCGAGGCCGAGCGCGCGCCGCGCGACGTCGTTCCCATGGGCGGGCAGCCGCGCGCCACGGCGACCGCCCCGACCGCTGAGCGCCTCTGGCACGAGAAGGTCGATCGCGACCCCGAACCGTCCTGTCCAGGTGCCGGGATCGGCCCCGGGCTTGAAGCCCGCGGAACGCATGACGTCACCGAGCAGGGGCGCGTCGGGCAGCAGCGCGGGCGCGAGCGCGAGGTCCGCGTCCGTCGTGGTCGGTGCCACGGCGAGGTCCGCATCACCGGTGTGGAGGTACACCGCCTGTGCACCCACCAGGACCACGGCGTCGCGATGGACGCCCAGAGCCGCGAGCGCATCGAGGAGCACCGACCGGGCGACGACGTACTCAGGAGTGGGTGTCGCGTTCATCGCGCCCAGCCCGGGTCGCCCCCCGCGAGGACGTCCATCATCTGTTCCGCGACCTCGGGAGCCCGGCCCGGCGCGGTGAGGAGGTCCGCGACCATCTGGCTGGCGGCGACGAAGCGAAGCCCCTCTCGTTCGACCGCGCCGCGGTACACGACGTCGTCGAACGGCGCGAGCAGGATGACATTGGCTCCTCGATCGGCGGGCACGAGGCCCAGCGCGCCCTGAGCCCGCACGGTGTCGTCGACGTAGACGATGACGACGGCGGACTGTGCCACCGCTAGAACGTCCGCGGGCAGATGAGCCCGCGCCGCGTCCTCCGCCGTGATCGCGTAGCGATCGCGCAACGCGCTGAGGCGCTCCATGACGAAGCCGAGGCCGCGCGGGGCCACCATGGGCAGCGCGCCGTTCGCCGACGTGAGGCCGTAGTCGGCGGTCCATCGACGGACGAGAGAGCGCTTCGGCACAGCGGTCACCTTGGCAAGCTCGTCTCGGTCGACGAGAGACTCGCGCTGAAGCAGGTCGAGCACACGCGCGCTCGTCGCAACGCCGACCTCCGCGACCTCCGCCAGCGCCCTGACGCCGAACGGCGGTTCGCCGTCGAGCAGGGCGCGGACGACGCGAGCCGCCCCCGGGCCGCCGAGCGTGCGCAGCCGCCGGTCGTCGGGATCGGTGAACGGGTTGCGGGACGCGCCCGTACGGTCGAGGAACACCGCGGGGCGATCGAGGGCCAGCCTCAGGTTGCCGGTGTGGTCGTACCATCCCGCGCCCGCTTCGGTGAGAAGGTCCCTGGTGCGGGGAGACAGGTACGGCGCCGCGACGAGCACAGCGCCCTCCGGCCGTAGCCGGCGCGCCCGCTTCACGATCGGTCCGACGTCCGGAGCCTCCACGGTGTTCTTCGCCTCGATGACGACGGTCGCCCGGACATCGTCAGGCGACGTGATCGTGACCAGGAGGTCAGCCCCTTCGAGGGGCTTCGCATCCATGCGCCAAGAGCGCGGTAACGCGTCGGCAACAGCTTGCGCAGCCTGCGCAACCAGCTGCGTTCCGCGAATAGCCATGTTCCGCACCATGCGGAACACAGTACTTTGCGGAACACTCGGAGGCAATGACCGCCTCGTTGCGTGAGCTAACGCTCGACGACGAACCGCCGCGGGTCTCTCGGCGGCCGCGGCGGCGGCGCCGAAGCCGGCTTGCCCACGGCGATCGCGCCCATGGGGTCCCACTCCGCGGGCAGGCCGAGCGCGCGGCGTACGGGGTCCTGGCAGAACATCGTCGAGCTGACCCAGCACGCGCCGAGACCACTGGCGGACAGCGCGAGCAGCAGGTTCTCGACGGCCGCGCCCATCGACACGAGGAACATCTCGCGCTCCGCCGTACGCCGCCGCTCGTCGGGGTAGTCGTGCGCGCCCTCGGTGACCAGACACGGCACGACGAGGTACGGCGCCGCGCCCAGCAGCGCGTCCGACTTCGCCAGTCGTCGTGCGATCCGCTCGGGGTCAAGGCCGTCGGCCGTCAGGTCCTCGACCCACGCCGCGCGCATCGCCGACAGCAGCGCCGTCCGCGCCTCGTCGGTGTCCACGAGCACGAACCGCCACGGCGTCGTGTGGTGCGGCGCCGGCGCGGTGACGGCCGCCGCGATCGCGCGCTGCAGCAGCGCGGGGTCGACGCGGTCGGGGAGGAACGCCCGCACCGTACGCCGCGACGTCACGACCTCGTCGGTGCCCGTACGGAACATGTCCTCGGCGGCCGACCGCAGCATCGCCTTCGCGCCGAGGCCGTCGTCGGGCGGCGGTACGACGCCGCGCACCACGGCCACCGGCACGCCGGACAGCTTGCCCATGACGAGCTCCGCGGCGGCGGCGATCTCGTCGGCCTCGGCGACCTGCGTCATGGCGAGCTCGTTGCCGTACGCGTCGCTCTGCCCGACGAAGTCGCGCACCGCGCCCATGCCCGCGACGCCGATCGCGACGTCGGTCAGGCCCTTGCGCCACGGCCGCCCGAACGTGTCGCTCACGACCACCGCGACGTCGACACCGCGGCGTACGGCGATGCCGTCACGCAGCCGTCGCGCGCTCTCGTCGGGGTCGAGGGGGAGCAGGGCGATGACGTCGCGGTCGACGTTGCTCGTGTCGACGCCGGCGCTGGCGAGGACGAAGCCGTGCCGCGTCTCGACGATGCGCGTCGGCCCGCGCCGGGCGACCTCGCGGACCGACTCCGCGTCGATGAGCGCCTGCCGCTGCTCCTCGCGCTCCTCGGCCGTGCCGGTCACCTCCACCAGCCGGCCCTCGGCCTTGCTCACGACCTTGCTCGTCACGACGACGACGTCGCCGTCGCGCAGATCAACGTCGTCCAGCAGCGCCGCCAGGTCGTCGCCTTCCCGCACCTCGGGCAGCCCCGAGACGCCGGTGACGGTGTACGTCACAGCAGCGCGGCCTTCGCGATGGCGGCGGTGGACTCGAGGTCGTTCATCCAGAGGGGTACGGCGCGGAAGCCGGGTGCCGCGTCGACGGGGTCGACCAGCCACGTGTCGAGGAAGCCGTAGTGCGCGGCGACCGCGGTCGCGGTGCACTCGACGCCGATCGCCGCGAGCATCCGGTCGGCCATGCCGCGGACGGGTGCGCCGCCGATGATCGGCGAGACGCCGACCTTGCGCGCGGGCGCGGCGAGCACCGCGTCACGGATGCCCGGCACCGAGAGGATCGTGCCGATGCTGACGACGGGGTTCGACGGCGGCAGCAGGATCGTGTCGGCGGCCGCGATTGCCTCCAGCACGCCGGGCGCCGGGGTCGCGTCCTCCGCCCCGGCCAGCCAGACGCGTTCCACCGGCACGGCCGCGCGCAGCCCCACCCAGTACTCCTGGAAGTGCATCTCGCGGCCGTCCGCGACGACCCGCGTCTCGACGTACGCGTCCGTCATCGGCAGCAGCGTCACAGGCAGCCGCCACCTCTGCGCGAGCCGCGCCGTCACGGCCGACAGCGGCAGCCCCTCGTCGAGGAGCCTGCGCCGTACGAGATGGGTCGCGAGGTCACGGTCGCCGAGGCGGAACCACGTCGGCTCGCCGTACGCCGCCAGCTCGGCCGCCACGGCGTACGTCTCGTCCGCGCGCCCCCACCCCTGCTCCTCGTGGATGCCGTCGCCGAGCGTGTACAGGACGGTGTCGAGGTCGGGGCAGACGCGCAGCCCGTGGAGGGTGATGTCGTCGCCGGTGTTGCCGACGACGACGACCTCCTCGGAGGTGACGGCGAGCAGCCCGCGCAGGAACCGCGCGGCCCCGACGCCGCCGGCGAGTACGACGATCACGCGGTCAGGCTACGACCTCGCGAGCCGGCGCCGGACCACGACCGCCGCGGGCAGCAGCACCAGCGCGAACGCGAGCAGCGTCAGGTCGGTGCCGGTGGTCGCCAGCGGAGGCGTGCCGGTGTCGGTGTCCTCGTCGTCGGTGTCCTCGCGGGGGGTGGTCGGCTTGATCGGCGGCTTCGCCGCGGCGCCCTCGACCTGCAGCGAGGGGCCCTTCGGGCCGGTCCACGAGAAGACGTCGAGACCGCGCTTCACGTCGTTCGAGAGGAAGTAGTACGTCCGCGTGTCGTCGTCGTTGTCGACGATCTTGAACGCCTCCGCGGCCCAGATGTCGTTGGGCAGCAGCGTGTACGACGCCACCTCGGTGAACGTCCACTTGCCCTCGTCGTCGATCTCGTAGTCGATGACCTTGACGCCCTGCGTGTACCAGGCGGCGATGATGCGCTGCTCGTCGGGGATCTGCTCGATGACGTGGATCGTGCAGAACGTCGCCGTCGGCAGGCTGTTCTTCGCGACGAAGACGGCCTTGCCGCCCTCGGCCATCTCGGCGTACGTGAACCGCCCCTCCTCGTCCTTCGCCGTCATGTCGAAGACGTGGAGGCCGCCGTTGCCGTACGGGTTGTCGAGGCTCGGCGCGCACGTCGCGCCCGGCGGGACGATGCCGCCGCCGCGCTCGTCCGTGACGAACAGGTAGCGGCCGCCCGGCGACGGGTCGGACTCGTGCGAGACCGCGACGCCCTCGGTCGAGGGGGTGACGAGGTTGGTGTTGCAGGTGCTGGCGCCGTTGGGCGCGTTGCACTCGCGGCCGGGGTGGTTGACGTGGCCGAGGTGCTTCCAGCCCTGCGCCTGCGGCTTGCCCTCGTCGATCCATGCCTGGATCGACTTCACGGCGTCGTTGGGGTCGCCGAGCGCGCAGTCGGTGACCTTGGCGCCCGTGGGGCCGGTGTTCTGCGCGGGGACCGCGTCCTTGACCTCGCACGGCAGCGGCGTGCCCTTGATGGTGCCCGCGGGGTCGTCCGGGTGCGGGACCTCGGGGCCCTGCGCCTCGGTGAGGCCCGTGACGTCGAACGCGATGGTGGCGTTCAGCGCGGCGCAGTAGAGCTTGCCGGGCCGCGTCGTGATGTCGTGGCAGGCGCTCGGCTGGCGCTTGCCGCCGCTGTTCTCCTTCTCCTGGGTCGACCACTCGTACTCGAACGGGATCCGGTAGACCAGCGGCCGGCACAGCTCGCGCTTCTGCGCCAGCGTCTTGCCGGTGTGCCCGAGGCACGTACGGATGTCGAGGACGTCGATCCACGACTTGCCGATGCCGAGGGGGCTCTCGGAGTCGGGGTCGGAGCCGAAGTCGGACGTGCTGTTGTAGACGATCCACGGGCGGGTCGCGTCGACCGTGACCGTGTGGCTGTAGCCGTTGTGGCGGGTCAGGTGGACCTCGCGAGGCAGGAAGCCGGCCGTGCCGAGCCCGCTGACGTCGACGAGCTCGAGCCCGCCGCCGGCCGCGTCGTGGCAGCGGCCCAGCGCGTCGACCGTGTCGACGATGATCTCGGCGTCCGGCTTCACGCTCGCGTCGAGCAGGTTGGTCGCCCTCGGCGTGACCTGGACGTCGTGCTGGAGGCCGGTCGTGGCGCTGACGTTGGTCACGTCGCCGCAGGACGCCGAGCCGTGGTCGGCCACCCACTCGGGGTTGACCTCGCCGTCGGCGTCGACGAGCTTGAGGACGCGCTGCCCGACGCTGACGCCGCTGGCCTGCCCGAGCTGGCCGCCGGAGGCGTACATGACGCCGTCCCTGTGGAAGAACTCGAGGTCGGTGCCGGTCACCGTGGCACCGCCGAAGTTCTTGATGTGGGTCCACGTGCCCTCGCCGTCGCTGACGTTCTCGCCGCCGAGGTCGTTGATCGGCGCGAGGGGCGCGGCGGGGTTGGTGTGGTCAGCGCTGACGGGCGGTGCCATGGCAGCGAGCAGCGTGCACGCGAACGCGGCGGCCGCTATGCGGGCAGGACGAGACGACACTGGGGCCTCCGGTAGGGGTGATGCTCTTCTTCCCCTTTCGGCGCGAACCTATTGCACCCCTTCATCCCGTTTTTGTCACAGGGGGGAAGTACGGTCCCTCGCATGCTCGTCGCACACCCGCTCACCGGGTCGCCACCGCTGCCCGTCCCGCCGCTCCTGCTCGCGGCGGTGGCGGTGTTCCTGGCTGCCGTCCTGGTGACGCGGGTGCGGGCGTCGGGCGGGGCGGCTGTCGTGGCGCGTACGGAGCCCGCGTGGCTCTGGGTGCCCCGCCTGCTGTCGGCCCTGGTGCTGCTGCTGCTCGTGGTGGTGGCGCGGGTGGGACCGGTCGACGAGCCGGACAACCTCGCGGCGGTGGCGGTCGTCCACCTCGTCTGGCCTTTGCTCCTGGTGTCCGCGGTGCTGGTGGGGCCGCTGGTGTGGCGGGCGGTGGACCCGTGGTGGGCGCTCGGCGCTGCCGAACGCCTCGCCGCGCCCCCTGGCAACCCGCCGGGCGACACGCGAGGGGACCCGCCGGGCGGGCCCGGGCCACCGGCGGAGGCGCATGCGGGGCCGTCCGTGTGGCCGGCCGTGGCGCTCGGCGCGGGCTGGGCGCTGTTCCTGGGCTGGTACGCCGTGTCCGTCCCCCCGCGCACGCTCGGCATCGCCCTGGCGGCGTACACGCTGGTCCTCGTCGCGGGCGCCGTGGCGCTCGGGCGCGCGCGCTGGCTCGCGCGCGCCGACGCGGTCGGGCTCGTCGTGACCTGGACCGGGCTGCTCAGACGCGGCCTCATCTGGTGGACACCCCCGGCCGGCGCGGCCGTGCTGCTCGGCGCGGTGTTCGGCGGGGTGGCGTTCGCCCGGTTGCGGCTCGGCGCGACCTGGGGCCGGGTCGCGCTGTCGGAGTCGGCCGCGCTGTGGAACCGCGGCGGTGCCGTGGCCGCCGTCGTGGCCGGCGGGGCGCTGGCGTACGCGGCCGAGCGCTGGGCCGTCCGCCGCGGCGCCGCGGGCAGCGTCGCCGTGGCGCTGGTGCCCATGGTCGCCGCGACGGCCGTCGCGACGGTGCTGCGCCGCGCGATGGTGGCGGCGCAGCTCGTGCCGCGGCTGGCGACGGACCCGTTCGACAGGGGCTGGCGCCTGCTCGGACCGCTGGGCGACGGGCAGGCGGTCGACGTCAACCCGTGGGGTACGGCGGTGCAGCAGGCGCTGGCGTACGCCGTCCTGCTGCTCGGCGCGCTCGCGGCCGCGTGGGTCGTGGCGCGGCGGGTGCGCGGTGTGCGCGCGCGGGACCCGGCGGCGTACACGGTCTACCTGACGACGTTCGCGGCGGTCGTCGTGGCGACGACGCGGTAGGTAGCCTCCCGGCCATGGACGGCTTCCAGGACCTCACCGGCAGCGAGTTCGAGCGGGTGGACATGTCCGGCTCGCGCTTCACGACGGTGCTGCTCAACGACGTCACGATCCGCAACGCGGACCTGTACCGCGTACGGATGCACGGCGTCGAGTTCTCGGACGTCGTGATCAACGGCGAGATCCAGAGCCTCGTCATCAACGGTGTCGACGTCGCCCCGCTCGTCGACGCCGAGCTCGACCGGCGGCACCCCGACCGGCCGAAGTTCCGGCCGACGACGGCGGACGGGTTCCGCGACGCGTGGGACGTCAACGAGCGCCTCTGGGCGGCCACCGTCGAGCGCGCGCGCAGGCTCGGCGAGGACCGGCTCCACGAGTCGGTGGGCGGGGAGTGGTCGTTCGTGCAGACGCTGCGGCACCTGGCGTTCGCCAGCGAGTCGTGGATCGGGCGCTGCGTCCTCGGCGACCCGAACCCGTGGCACCCGCTCTCGCTGCCGTGGGACACCGCGCCGGCGGTGCCCGGCATGCCGCACGACCGCGACGCCCGCCCGTCGCTGGAGGAGGCGCTGGCGTTGCGGCATCAGGCGATGGCGCTGGTCCGCGGCGTCGTGGACGAGCTCACCGACGGACGCCTCGCCGGCGAGACCGCTCCCCTCGTCGGCGCCGGCTGGCCCCCGGAGGGGAGCACGTTCCCGGTGAAGGAGTGCCTGTCCATCGTGCTCAACGAGGAGTGGTGGCACCGCCAGTTCGCCGAGCGCGACCTCGCCGTCCTGGAGGGCGCGGCCACCCAGGACGAGGGCACGTAGGCTGGCGCGCATGGAGCCGAGCGCCGACGCGCTGCGCCGCGCGCTGCGCAGGGCGCGCGACGGCGTCGCGCTCGACGTCACCGAGGCGACGGTGCTGCTGCACGCCCGCGGCGAGGACCTGGACGACCTCTGCGCCAGCGCCCGGCGCGTCGCCGACGCCGGGCACGGGCGCGTCGTCACGTACTCGCGGAAGGTGTTCGTCCCGCTGACGCGGCTCTGCCGCGACCGGTGCCACTACTGCACGTTCGCGACGACGCCGGGCCGGCTGCCCGCGCCGTACCTCTCGCCCGACGAAGTGCTCGCCATCGCCCGCGAGGGGCAGGCGGCGGGGTGCAAGGAGGCGCTGTTCACGCTGGGGGACAGGCCCGAGGAACGCTGGCCCGCCGCCCGCGAGTGGCTCGACGCGCACGGCTACGACTCCACCCTCGGCTACCTGCGCGCCATGGCCGTCCGCGTCCTCGAGGAGACGGGTCTGCTGCCGCACCTCAACCCGGGGGTGCTCACCTGGCAGGAGCTCGGCCGTCTCAAGCCGGTCGCGCCGAGCATGGGGATGATGCTGGAGACGACCGCCACGCGCCTGTGGTCGGAGCCGACCGGCCCGCACTACGGCAGCCCCGACAAGGAGCCCGCCGTACGCCTGCGCGTGCTGGAGGACGCGGGACGCCAGGCCGTGCCGTTCACGACCGGCATCCTCATCGGCATCGGCGAGACGCCCGCCGAACGCGCCGACAGCCTGTTCGCGATCCGCGCCGCCGCGCGCCGCTACGGAGGCATCCAGGAGGTGATCGTCCAGAACTTCCGCGCCAAGGACGACACCGCCATGCGCGGCGTGCCCGACGCCGACCTCGACGACCTCGTCGCGACGGTCGCGGTCGCGCGGCTCGTCCTCGGCCCGCGCATGCACGTCCAGGCCCCGCCGAACCTCGTCGCCGGCGAGTACGCCCGCGTCCTCGCCGCCGGCATCGACGACTGGGGCGGCGTCTCGCCGGTCACGCCCGACCACGTCAACCCTGAGCGCCCGTGGCCTGAGCTCGACCTCCTCGCGGAGGAGGTGGAGCGAGCAGGGTTCGAGCTCCGCGAACGTCTCACCGTCTACCCCGAGTGGATCGCCGAGCCGTGGCTGGACCCGCGGGTCGAGCCGCACGTCCGCGCGCTCGCCGGCCCCGACGGGCGGGCGCGCGAAGGCGTTGCGCCGCAAGGGATCCCGTGGCAGGAGCCGGACGCGCTCGAGACCACCGGCCGCGCCGACCTGCACGTCGCGATCGACACCGAGGGCCGGCGTTCGGGGATGAGGGACGACGGGGTGTACGGCGCGTGGGACGCGCTCGTCGTGCCCGCCGTTCCCGCGCGGCTCGACGGCGACGTCAAGGCCGCCCTCCGCGCCGCGCAGGACGACCCGGCCGGTCTCAGCGACCAGAACGCGCTGCTGCTGTTCGAGTGCGACGGCGAGGCGCTGGAGGCGCTGGCGGCGATCGCGGACGACGTACGCCGCGACGCGGTCGGCGACGACGTGACGTACGTCGTCAACCGCAACGTCAACTTCACCAACGTCTGCTACACCGGCTGCCGCTTCTGCGCGTTCGCCCAGCGGCGCAGCGACGCGGACGCGTACACGCTCTCCCTCGCCGAGGTCGGCGACCGCGCCGCCGAGGCGTGGGACGCCGGCGCCACCGAGGTCTGCATGCAGGGCGGCATCCACCCCGACCTGCCGGGCACGGCGTACTTCGACCTCGCCGCCGAGGTGAAGCGGCGGACGCCCGAGCTGCACCTGCACGCGTTCAGCCCGATGGAGGTCGTCAACGGCGCCTCCCGCACCGGCCTGTCCATCGAGGACTGGCTGACCAAGGCGCGCGAGGCCGGGGTGGACTCGCTGCCGGGCACTGCCGCCGAGATCCTCGACGACGACGTCCGCTGGGTCCTCACGAAGGGCAAGCTGCCCGCCGCCGCCTGGGTCGAGGTCGTCACGACCGCGCACCGCCTGGGCATCCCGACGACGTCCACGATGATGTACGGCCACGTGGACGCCTCCCACCACTGGCTCGCGCACCTGCGCCTGCTGGCGCGGCTGCAGGAGGAGACGGGCGGGTTCACGGAGTTCGTGCCGCTGCCGTTCGTCCACCAGAACGCGCCGATCTACCTCGCCGGCCTCGCCCGCCCTGGCCCGACGATGCGCGACAACCGCGCGGTCCACGCGATGGCGCGGCTGCTGCTGCACGGCCGGATCCGCAACATCCAGGCCTCCTGGGTCAAGCTCGGCCCCGAGGGCTGCGCCGCCGTCCTGCGTGGCGGGGTGAACGACCTCGGCGGCACGCTGATGGAGGAGACGATCAGCCGGATGGCCGGGTCGGCGCACGGCAGCCGCAAGTCGGTCGAGGACCTGGAGTCACTGGCCGCTCTCGCCGGGCGCCCGGCGCGGCAGCGGACGACGACGTACGGCGTCCCCAGCGACGAGCGCCTCGCGGCGGCTCGGCGGACCGCGCTACCGGTGGTCTAGCGCGACTGCCCTGGCGGCGCGGTCGGCTTGCCGGTCGGGTGGTTGCCGCGGCCCGGCTTGCCCGATGGCGGCGCGGTGGGCGCCGTCGACGGGACGTCGGTGGGCCGGACGACGGGCGCCTCGCCCTTGCCCGGCTTGTCGCCGGAGCGGCCAGGAGCCTCGGCGGAACGGTGGCGGCCCCCGCGGGCGATGGCGCGTTCGAGCGCCTCGCGGGCGGCGTCGGAGGCGGTCTCCGGCAGGCCGCCGGAGAGCAGCCCGCTCAGCACCTCGACGCGGCGGTCGAGCTCGGTCGCGACCTCGGCGTCCACCTGCGCGCTGCCGTGCGCGCCGGCCGAGGCGAGCGCCGCGTCGGCGCGGGCCAGCGTCTCGATGGCGCGGCCGGTCTTGCCCTTGCGCAGCAGCCCCGCCGCCTCGCCGAGGCGGGTGCGGGCGAGCTTGAGCTCGAGGCGCGCGCGGCTCTCGCCGGGGCGGGCCATCGTGAGCTGGAGGCGTTCGCGGGCGGTCTTGACGCCGTAGAGGGCGTCGCCGGGCTGCGCGCTGCCGGCGGCGGCGACGCCCGCGCCGGAGACGAGCGTGGCGCCGACGACGAGGCCGGCGGCGGTGGCTCGCAGCGACGCGCGGCGGCGGCGGAGCGGGACCACGGGGGCGACGCGCACGGCCGTGAGCCGCGCCAGGTGCTGCCGCGCCAGGTCCTCGGGCACGTCGAGCGCGTACAGCGCGTCGGCCTGCTCCGGAAGGTCCTCGTCGTACGGCACGCGCTACAGGCGCCTGCTCGCCTTGCGGGGATACGGGTCCGGCTCCTTGCCGAGCAGCCGCCCCAGGCTGTCGAGGCCGCGGTGCTGGAGCGCCTTGACGGCGCCGACGGTACGGCCGGTCGCCTCGGCCACCTCTGGCGTCGTCAGGCCGGCGACGACGCGCAGCACGAGGACCTCCTGCTGGTCCGGCGAGAGCTGGGCGAGGGCGGCGCGGACGCGGTCGGACTCGGCGCGTTCGACGACCTCGTCGGCGGTGTCCCGTACGGTCTCGCCGGTCTGGGGCTCGGACACCGGCGTCTCCGGCCTGCGCGCCGTACGGCGCAGGTGGTCGACGAAGTCGCGGCGCACCAGCGTGAACAGCCAGCCGGCGAACGCCTCGGGCCCGCCCGTGTAGCGCGGCAGCGCCGCGATGACCGCCACGAACGCGTCCCCGGTCAGGTCCTCCGCGAGGTGCCCGTCGCCGAGCCGGGCGCGGAACCACGCCAGGACGGCGGGCGCGTACCGCCGGTAGACCGCCTCGATCCCCGCCGGATCGCCGCGGCGCGCGGCGTCCAGCACGTCGGCAGGCAGGTCGTCGGCGCGCAGCGGGTCTCCTCTCGGGGTCGGAAGGGGTACGAGACACGGCCGGGCCAAGCCTCGCATTTGCGGCTCAGCGGGGGGTGTCGCTTCCTATACTCGCGGCGAGCCTGCCCGGCGCGCTGCGCCGGCCCGAGGACCGGGGTTACACATGACCGAAGGCTGGGCCGGGACCGCTGCTCCCGACGCGCTGTCGCGCCGCATCGAGGCGCTCGCCGCCCAGGCGGCCGCCGAGGCGCGCACCGAGGAGGAGCTGCTCGACGCGGTGGGGGAGCTGCGGCGCGAGGTCGCGGCGCTGCGTACGGCGCTCTCCGACGAGCTCGCCGGCGCCGTCGCCCCCGTCAACGACCGCCTCGCCTCGCTCGCGTCGTCGGTGTCGTCGATGCCCGGGGACGTGGCGCGGCTGCGTACGGACCTCCGCGACGACCTGCGCGGCGACCTCGCCGAGGCCGTAGCGCCGGTCAGCGAGCGGCTCGGCGCGCTGAGCGCCACCGTCGAGGAGCAGACGCAGCCGGTCGAGGCGCGCCTCGCCGCCCTGGAGGACACGCTCGACGGCGTGGCCGAACGCCTCGAGGCGTTCGCCCGCGACGGCGCCTCCACCACCGCCGAACGCCTCTCCGTCCTCGCCCGCGACGTCGCGACGCTGTCCAGCGCGCTGCAGACGCGGACCGACGAGCTGCGGGAGTTCGTGGCCGACCGCACCGCCGACAGCGCGGCGACGCTGCTCGACGCCGCGGCGCAGGGCGACGACGAGGTCGTCACCCGGCTCGGCGAGTCGATCGCCGGTCTCGCGGGCTCCGTACGCGACGCCATCGACGCGTTCGCCGGCTCCGTCGAACGCAGCCTCACCGCCCTCGGCACCTCCGTCGGCGGGGCGCTCGCCGAGGCGCGCGACACCCACGACGACCACCTCGACGAGGTCGGCACCAACATCGAGGACCGCGTCGACCGGCTCGTCACCGAGCAGCAGCAGGCCTCGGCCGCGCTCGTCGCGCAGCTCCAGGAGACCGCCGAGCAGCTGGCCGAGCAGGGCACGCGTACCGCCTCCGACCTCACGGAGCAGGGCGAGCGGACGGCCGCGTCCATCGCCGAGCAGCTCGCGGCGTCGCAGGAGGCCGCGGCCGCGACCCGCGACGAGGTCACGTCGATGCTGGGCGAGGTCCGTACGGAGCTCGGCGAGCTGCTCGACGGCGTACGCCGGCAGGTGCGGGACGAGCTCGGCGCGCTGCGTTCGGAGGTCATCGCCGCCATCACCGACGGCGCCGAGGAGACCAGGACGATGCTCGTCGAGAACGAGCGCACCGCCGCCGGCCGCATCGCCGAGATCAAGCGCGGCATCGACGTCCACGCGCACGAGCTCGACGGTGCGTCCAAGCACATCGCCTCGCTCGCCAAGGCGTCGGCCGAGACCAAGACCGTCCTCGCGAAGATGGAGGAGGGCTGGGGCGACCTCGCGGCGCAGATCGTCGAAGAGGCGCACGCCGCGGCGGCCACCGAGCTGGACGAGTTCCGCAACCGGATGCGGACGGAGCTCGAGGCGCTGCGGGCGTCGTTGCGCGAGACGACTGACTCCGTGCTCGACGCGCGCGGCCAGCTCAACGAGGGCACCAACCGGCTCGGGTCGGCGGGGGAGGCGCTGCTGTCGTACCTCGCCGCGCGCGACCAGGAGCTCGAGGAGACCCGCGACCGCGTGCTGCACGAGCTACTGGACGACTTCGCGTCGGGGCTGAAGCCACGCGAGCGCCGCGGCCTCGCCGACATGCTGCAGACCAGCCGCGAGCGCCAGGCGCAGAAGCGCGACGCGGAGCGGTACCGCAGGGCGAAGGCCGGCGAGGCCCCGCCGCCGCCGGTGCCGCTCGTGGTGAACCCGCCCGTGTCGTCGGCGCCGGTCGAGCCGGAGCCCGCGCCGGAGCCGGTCGAGCCCGAGGCCGTCGTCGCCGAGCCCGTGGCGCCCGAGCCCGTGGCGCCCGAGCCCACGCCGGAGCCGGAGCCCGCGCCGGAGCCGGAGCCCGCGCCGGAGCCGGAGGCCGTCGCGGAGCCGGAGCCCGCGCCGGACGTCGTGACCGCCGAGGCAGGCGCCCCGATGTCGCCGCCCGACACCGAGTCCGAGTCGGACGCGCTGCCGCCGATCGAGGCGACGCAGCCGATGGTCGCGGAGCCGCACGGCGGCGTCGTCGCCGAGCCCGTCGAGGCGGCGAAGCCCGCGAAGCGCGCGACCAAGCCCGCGGCCAAGAAGGCCGCCAAGCCCGCCGCGAAGAAGGCGGCCGCCAAGAAGCCCGCCGCCAAGGCCGCGGCCAAGCCCGCCAAGCCGGCGAAGAAGGCCGCTGCCAAGGCCGCCAAGCCTGCCAAGAAGGCGCCGGCCAAGGCGACGCCCGACGCGCCGGACACGACCGACGAGGCGCCCGCGATCGCCACGGAGCCGACCCCCGACACCGCCGCCGACGCGGGCACCGCGGGCACCGCGGGCACCGCGGGCACCATGGCGCCCGAGGAGCACGTGGACCCGCCGCTGCGCCCCGCGCGCAAGGCGCCGGCGCGGCGTACGCGCGCGACCGTCGACACCATGCCCGAGGTGACCTCGCCGTCGGCGGCCATCGACGCCGCCACCGGCCCCGCTCCGGACGAGCCCGCGACTCCGGAGACGCCGGCGGAGGAGACCCCGGACGCGGGGGCGGCGGCGGTCGACGCGTTCGCGGCGGCGCTCAAGCCGCGCCGGGGCTTACGCCGCCGCTCGTAGCCTGCCCGAGCTCGGACGTCGTGATCTTGGCGACGTTCGTGCTGCCCGGGCACCACGGACGTTGCCAAGATCACGAAAATCTGGCCGTCGCGCCGTGCTCAGCGGCGGGTCACAAAGTGGACTCCAGCCCCACCAGTCCCACCAGTCACTACTGTACGTGCATGCGCGAACACGCGCCCCTTGACGGGACACCAGTCGCAGGACTGTAATTCCACCCATGTCATTTGGCGACGAACTTCGCGGCGTGTCGCGGCGAACGTTCGGCGACGAGGACCCGGCGCTCGGGTGGGAGCGCACGAACGGGACGGAGAACGCGATGACCCTGCCGATGGTCGAGCTCGTCGAGACCGACGAGGCCATGGACCCCGAGCTGGCGTGGCAGGAGCGCGCGCTCTGCGCGCAGACGGACCCGGAGGCGTTCTTCCCCGAGAAGGGCGGCAGCACGAGGGAGGCGAAGCGCATCTGCGTCGGCTGCGAGGTCAAGGCGGAGTGCCTGACGTACGCCCTCGCGCACGACGAGCGCTTCGGCATCTGGGGCGGCCTCTCCGAACGCGAGCGCCGCCGCCTGAAGCGCCGCACCGCCTGAGCCCGCGACCGGCTGCGTTGTCGGCCGGCTTGCGTGCCTTCGCACGCGGCGCCGGCCTCCGCCGTGCCGCTCGCACGCTCAGACGGCGCGGACCGACAGCACCGGACCCGGTGTGATTCCGAGACTCCGAGCGGGTTAGTCTTGCCGTCGCCGGGCGTACGACCCGGCCCTTCCCGGCGTCCCGCAAAACCCCTCGGAGGGTCATGCCCCCGCGTCCGCGCGTCGCGCACCCGCACCATCGGGTGACGGCGGTCGTCGTCACGCACGACGGCGCCCGCTGGCTGCCCGACGTGCTGGCCGCGCTGGGCCGCCAGACGCGCACGCCGCAGCGGATCGTCGGCGTCGACACCGGCAGCACCGACGAGTCGAGAACGCTCCTCGCGGACGCTCTGGGCGCCGAACGCGTCCTCGACCAGCCGCGCGAGACCGGGTTCGGGGCGGCCGTCTCCGCGGGCGTCGCGCATGCGGACCTCACCGCGCCGTACGGCACGCAGCGCCGCCGCGCGACCGACGAAGAGCCCCCGAAGGACCCCGTCGAGTGGGTCTGGCTGCTCCACGACGACTCCGCGCCCGAGCCCGACGCCCTCGCCAAGCTCGTCGACGCCGCCGAGGACATGCCGTCCGCGGCCGTCCTCGGCGCCAAGGCCCGCGACTGGGACGACCCCCGCCTGCTCGTCGAGGTCGGCGTCACGATGGACCGCGCGGGCCGGCGCGAGACGTGGCTCGAACGCCGCGAGTTCGACCAGGGCCAGCACGACGCCGTACGCGACGTGCTCGCCGTGGGGTCGGCCGGCTGCCTCGTACGACGTGACGTCTGGGAGGAGCTCGGCGGCTACGACCCCCGCCTGCCGATCTTCCGCGACGACGTCGACTTCGGCTGGCGCGCCAACGCCGCCGGCCACCGCGTCACGATCGTCCCCGACGCCCGCGTACGCCACGCCCGCGCCGCCACCACGGGCCGCCGCCAGGTCTCCAGCGCGCACGGCCGCCCGCACGGCATCGACCGCCGGCACGCGCTCGCCGTCCTCCTCGCCAACCTGCCGCCGGCCAAGGCCCTCGCCGCGGCGCCGCGGCTGATCGTCGGGGCGTTCCTCCGCACGATCGGCTTCCTGCTCACCCGGCAGGTCGCGGAGGCGCGTGACGAGGTGGCCGCCGTCGTCTGGAACGTCACCCACCTCGGCGACCTCCTCCGCGCCCGTCGCCACCGCAGGTCGTCCGTGCCGTGGCGCGCGATCAGGCCGCTGTTCGCCGGCCGGGCCGCGCGGATGCGCGGCTACCTCGAGCAGCTCGGCGACTGGATCACCGGTGGTGGCGGCGACGAGCCGGTGCCCGGCGCCGAGGACGAGGACCTGCCTCCCGTACGTCCCCGCGGCCACCTGCTCACGGCCCGCCCGGGGCTGACGCTGTTCCTCGCGCTGACTGCCGTCACGCTGGTGGCCGCGCGCGGCCTGCTCGGCGGCGGCCTGCTCGTCGGCGGCGCGCTGCTCCCCGCCCCCGAGGGGGCGAGCGACCTGGCGCAGGCGTACGCCGCCTCCTGGCGCTCCGCCGTCGGCGCCGGCACGGCGTCCAGCGCCACCCCCGCCGTCGCGGTGCTCGCCGCGCTCTCGACGCTGCTGCTCGGCAAGCCGTGGCTCGCCGTCGACGTGCTGCTCCTCGGCTGCGTGCCGCTGGCCGGCGCGACGGCGTACGTCGCCTCCCGGCGCCTCACGGACGCCGTGCCGCTCCGCCTCTGGGCCGCGGCGGCGTACGCCCTCCTGCCCGTCGGCGCGGGCGCTGTCGCCACCGGTCACCTCGACGCCGCCGTCGCGCTCGTCGCGGCGCCGCCGCTGCTCGTCGCGGGACACCGCCTCCTCGGCGAGGACCCGCGCTACGGCGGCTGGCGCACGGCGTTCGGGACCGGCATCGGGCTCGGGGTGGCGACGGCGTTCGCGCCGCAGCTCTGGCTGCTCACCGCCGTCCCGCTCGCCGTCGGGTCCGTCGTGGTGCTGCTCGCCGCGACGCCGGCGAGCAGGGGCGGTGCCGTACGCCGCATCCTCGCCGTCGCGATGGCGCTCGGCACCGCGCTCGCGGTGCTGTTCCCGTGGTCGCTGCGGCTGATGTCCGACCCGCGCCTGCTCGTCGGCGGCACGCCCGCCAACCGTGCCACCGCCCCGCCCCGCGCGATCGACCTCCTCCTGCTCCGTCCCGCCCCGGCGTCGCGCGTGCTCCTCGCCGCCACCGCAGCGCTCGTCGTCGCCGCCCTCGTCGCCCTCGTCCGCGAACGCCGCGTCGGCGCCGCCCTCGGCCTCTGGGGCGTGGCCATCGCCGGCTACGCCGTCGCGCTGCTCTCCGCCCGCGGCGCGGGCAACCTCCCCGAGGGCTTCCCCGGCGTACCTCTCGCGGTCTCGGGCGCCGCGCTCACCGCCGCCGCCGTCCTCGCCGCCGACGGCGCGCAGGACAGGCTGGGGGCGAGGTCGTTCGGCTGGCGGCAGCCGGGGGCCGCCGTGCTCGCCGTCGCGGCACTGCTCGGCCCGCTCGTCCTCGCCGCGGCCTGGCTCGACCGCGGCGCCGCCGACCCGCTCGACCGGCGCGTGCCCGCGGCGCTGCCCGCGGCCGCCGAGGCCCTGCTCGACCGCGAGCCGGGCACCCGCGTCCTGTGGTTGCGGCCGGAGGCGACCGACCGCGTGTCGTACGTCCTCTCGCTCCCCGAGGGCCCCGACCTCGCCGACGCGGATCTCCCGCAGCCCGGCGCGCCGAGCCGCCTGCTCGACCGGCTCGTCGGCGACCTCGCCGTGCCGCGCGGCAGCAACGCCGCCGAGGGCCTGGCCACCTATGCGGTGCGCTTCGTCGCCGTCCCCGACCCCGTGCCAGGCTGGCTGTCCGAGGCGCTCGACGCGCAGTCCGGCCTGTCCCGGGTCAACTTCCAGGGCGAGGTCCGGGTCTGGCGCACGCTGACCCCCGCGGCGCGGCTGACGCTCGTACCCCCGGAGCTCGGCGAGCCCGCGCGCGGCGGCCGCTTCGCCACCCGCGACCAGCTCCGCCTCACGCCGACCGTGCCGCTCCCGAGCCAGCGCGAGTCCGCCGAGGTGCGCGTGCCGAGCGGCCCCGCGGGGCGGCTGCTCTCGCTGTCCGAACGCTCCCACCGCGGCTGGGAGGCGACGCTCGACGGGAAGCCGTTGAAGCGGGTGACGCTGTGGGGCTGGGCGCAGGGCTTCGAGCTGCCGCCCGAGGGCGGGGTGCTGGCGCTGCGGCACGACACGTCGCGGCGTACGACCTCGCTCGCCGTCCAGGGCCTCCTGCTGCTCGTCGCGGTCGTGCTGGCGGCGCCTTCCGTGCGCCGTAACGACGACGCGCCCGACGCGGACGCCGACGACTCGACGTTCGAGCCGATCCCCGAGCCGGAGCCGGCCGTCGCCGGCGGCAACGTGAGGACCGTATGAAGCGCCCGCCGCTCGCCCTCCTGTCCGTCGTCGCGGTGCTCGCGGCGGGGCTCGCGGTGGCGCGCGCCGACGACCCCAAGCCGGTCACCGTCGCGGCGCCCGTACGCCTCGACAACCGGCCCGTCGACGGCGCCATGGCCGTCTGCCCCGAGCTGCTCAAGGAGGGCGACGACGTCGTCACCCGCCTCACCGCCGGCGTCGCCACGCCGGGCGAGGTGAAGGTGCGCGCGCAGAAGCTCACCGCCGACCAGGGCCTCGGCTCCGGCGTGCTCGTCGAGGGCAAGAGCGTCGGCGCGCTCAAGCTGAAGTCGTCCTCCGCCGTCGCCGCGGTCGTCACCGCCACCGGTCCGCAGTCCGGCGGGCTCGAGGTCGAGCAGGTCTCGCGCGGCGCCGACGGTCCCAACCGCGGCTGGGCGGGGCTGCGGTGCGAGGCGCCGGCGGCGGACTCGTGGTTCGTCGGCGGCAGCACCCTGACCGGCAACGACACCGAGCTGGTCCTCGTCAACCCGTTCGACGACCAGGCGCTGGTCCGCGTCGAGCTGTACGGCAAGAACGGCCTCATCGACATCCCCGAGCTCGACGGCATCGTGCTCAAGGCGCGCGCGCGGGTCACCCGCGACCTCGCGAAGTTCGCGCCCAGCGAGTCGCCGCTCGTCATCCACGTCGTCGCGCGGGAGGGCCGCGTCGCGCCCGCCGCGCGCGTGCACCGCACCATCGGCGAGATCCCCATGGGCGTCGACTGGCTGCCGCGCCTCACCCGCCCAGGCACCCAGGTCGACCTCGGCGGGCTGCCCGCGGGCAACGGCTCGCGGCGGCTGTTCTTCTTCGTGCCGGGGGAGGACTCGGCGCACATCCGCATCCAGTTCACGCTGCCGGACGAGCAGATCGTTCCCGCCGGGTTCGAGGACATCGACATCCCTGCCGGGCGGCCGTTCTCCCTCAACATTGCCGAGGTGCTCTCCGTCACCGACCAGCGGACCGGCGAGAAGACCATGCAGCCCGTCGGCCTGCGGGTCTACGCCGAGGGGGCGCCGGTCCTCGTGACGGCGTTCACCGAGAGCAAAGCGCGGTTCACGCGCATCCGCGAGATCGCGTACGTCGGTCCGGCCACTGCTCTGACCGGGCCGACCCTGGTCACCGAGGCGCGCAACCTCGGGCAGATGGACTGCGCGCTGCTCTTCCACGCGCCCGACGGGCCCGCGCGGCTGGAGATCGTCACCCTGCTGTCGCGCGGCGAGAAGGGGACGTCCGTCCGGAAGTTCGTGGACGTCAAGCAGGGCGAGATCGTCGTCTACCCGTACTCCAAGCTGCCCAAGGACAACCTGCAGTCCGTCGTCATCACGCCCGACCCCGGGCTGTCGCCGGTGTTCGCGAGCCGCTACATCTTCGAGTACGGCAACCGCGGCCCGCTGTTCACGACCCAGACGCTGGTCACGCAGCCGACGTCCGGCCTGGACGTACCCGTGGTGGTCGGCGACCCGAGCGCCGCCCTGCCCGCCATCAAGCGCGACTGAGCGGCGGCGTCCCGGGTCCGGCCGCGCCGCCCCAGTCCGTGCGGCGTTTCGTGCACGCGAGCGGCCACGGAGCACGTTCCGTGCAGGAAACGCCGCACGGAAGTGCGCGGTCAGTCCTCGTCGTCGGGGGGGTCGAGGACGTCGGGGTCGATGCCCAGCGCGCGCCCGACCTCGTTGACCACGACCTCCAGCACCAGGTCGGCCAGGTCGGCCGGGTCCAGCGCGCGCGCCTCCAGCGGCCGCCGGAACACCACGACCCGCGCCGGCGTCCCCGGCACCGCGGGGATCACCCGCGACAGCGGCACCACGTCGGCCACGATCGCGTCCGGCGGCGGGACGTCCTCCACGGCGAACTCCAGCTTCGCCAGCTCGTCCGACCAGTGCTCCTCGAGGTGCTCCACCGCGTCGAGCACGAGGTCGTCGAACCGCTCCGCCGGCGTACGCGAGATCGGCAGGTGGGGCGGTGCCAGCGGCCCGCGCAGCCCCCGGCCGCGCCGGTCCCGCCGGGCCCGTCGTGCCCGCGCCGCCCCAGACTCCACGAGCGCCACCCTAACGACACGTTTGCCGACTTCACTCCCAACGCCCCCGGCGAGCGTTACCGTGCGCGGGTGACCCCAACTCGCCGCTGCTCGCGTACGGCGTGCACCGACTCCGCGGTGGCCACCCTGACGTACGTCTACGCCGAGTCGCAGGCGATCGTCGGCCCCCTCGCGGTGGTGCACGAGCCGCACCAGTACGACCTCTGCGAGCCGCACGCCGCCCGGCTCACCGCGCCGCGCGGCTGGGAGGTCGTCCGGCTCGACGGCCCGCCGGCCCCCCACGTGCCGACGACCGACGACCTGGAGGCCCTGGCGGACGCCGTCCGCGAGGCCGCGCGCAGCTTCGAGGGCGCCGACGCGTTCCGCCGCGGGCACCTGCGGATGCTCCGTTCGCCGTCCCAGGCGTGACAGAACCCTTACCTGGGCTCAAGTAATTCACCTGTTCGGCCGATCAAGTTCGGGTATCCGCGCTTCGGCCCCCTCGGAGGTACCCGACATGTCGGCTCGCTGCGACGCCTGCACCAGCACCGCTGTCACGCGCATCAGCATCACGATGGCCGAGGGCGACGTCGTCGACTTCACGTCGTGCCACCGCTGCGAGCACAAGTCGTACGTCTCCGGCGGCGAGCCGATCGCCCTCGACCGCGTCAAGGCGCTGGCCGCCCGCAAGAAGTAGCGAGTCGCAGCCGGGTAGCATCCCCGGCGTGCCCGACGTCACCGCCATCGTCAAGGCCTACGACATCCGGGGCACCGTCCCGGACCAGCTCGACGCCGAGATCGCCCGCCTGTTCGGCGCGTCGTTCGCGGAGCTGGTCGGAGGCCCCACCGTCGTCATCGCGTACGACATGCGCCCCAGCAGCCCAGAGCTCGCACGAGCCTTCGCCGAGGGCGTGACCAGCCAGGGCGTCGACGCGGTCATCGCGGGCCTCGGCAGCACCGACCTCCTGTACTTCGCGTCCGGCCTGCTGGGCATCCCCGGCGCGATGTTCACGGCGAGCCACAACCCCGCGCAGTACAACGGCATCAAGCTCTGCCTCGCCGGCGCCAAGCCCGTCGGCCAGGACAGCGGCCTCGGGACGCTGCGCGACCGCGTCAACGCCGGCGGCCCGCCGCCCGCCGCCACCACCGGCAGCATCTCCGAGCGCGACCTCCTCACCGAGTACGCCGCCACGATGCACGCCCTCGTAGACCTCTCCGGCATCCGCCCGCTGAAGGTCGTCGTGGACGCCGGCAACGGCATGGGCGGACTCACCGTCCCCGCCGTCTTCCAGGGCCTCCCGCTCGACGTGACCGAGCTCTACTTCGAGCTGGACGGCACGTTCCCCAACCACGAGGCCAACCCCATCGAGCCCGAGAACCTCGTGGACCTCCAGAAGGCGGTGCTGGAGCACTCCGCCGACCTCGGCCTGGCGTTCGACGGTGACGCCGACCGCTGCTTCGTCGTCGACGAGCGCGGCGCGATCGTGTCGCCCTCCGCCATCACCGCGCTGGTCGCCGAGCGCGAGCTGCGCCGCGAGCCGGGCTCGACCGTGATCCACAACCTCATCTGCTCGCGTACGGTCGCCGAGGTCATCCGCGAGAACGGCGGCACGCCCGTCCGCACCCGCGTCGGGCACTCGTTCATCAAGGCGGAGATGGCCTCGACCGGCGCGATCTTCGGCGGCGAGCACTCGGGGCACTTCTACTTCCGCGAGTTCTGGAACGCCGACTCCGGCATGCTCGCCGCCCTGCACGTCCTCGCGGCGCTCGGCGGCCAGGAGGGCACGCTGTCGGCGCTGCTGACGTCGTACGACCGCTACGCCGCCTCCGGCGAGATCAACTCGCGCGTCACCGACGCCGCGGCCACCGCCAAGGCCGTCGAGGCGGCGTACGAGGGCCGGGAGGGCGTCGAGATCGACCACCTCGACGGGCTGACGGTGAGCGCCGCGGACTGGTGGTTCAACCTGCGGCCCTCCAACACCGAGCCGCTGCTCCGCCTCAACGCCGAGGCCGCCGACGAGACGACCATGACCCGCGTGCGCGACGACGTGCTCGCCATCGTGAAGGGCACCCCGTGAATCTCGACCCCGCGCTCCTGCAGATCCTCGCCTGCCCGTCCTGCCACGGCGCGCTCGAGGTCAACGACGCCGAGTCGGCTCTCGACTGCACCGGCTGCGGCCTGCGCTACCCCGTGAAGGACGACATCCCCGTGCTGCTCATCGACGAGGCGGTCCAGACCCGGTGACGGTGGTCAACGAGTACCTCCTCGACGAGCCCGACGAGATCGAGGCCGCCGACCCCGAGGGGATGGTGCGCGCGGTCGCGGGGGCACCGGCGCAGTTCCGCCAGGCGATGACGACGGCATACGAGTCGGGGCTGGAGTCGATTGCCGACGGCCTGCGCCCGCGCGCGCTCGTCGTCACCGGCATGGGCGGCTCCGGCGTCGCGGGCGACGTGCTCGCCGCCGTAGCCGGCCTCACCGCGCCGCTGCCGGTCGTCACCCACCGCGGCTACGGCCTGCCCGGCTGGGTCGGCGCCGCCGACCTGGTCGTCGCGGTGTCGTGCTCGGGGACGACCGAGGAGACGCTGAGCGCGGCCGAGGAGGCCGTACGCCGCGGCGTCCCGATCGTCACCGTCGGCGCCGCCGACTCGCCGCTCGAGGACCTCGGCGCGCGCGGCCGCGGGCCGCACGTGCCCGTGCCTGCCGGGGGCGTACCGCGGGCCAAGCTCTGGTCGCTCGCCGTGCCGCTGCTCGTCCTCGGCGACCTCGTCGGCGTCTGCCACGCGCCGCGCGCCGAGCTCGACGCGACCGCCGACCTGCTCGACGTCCTGACCGAGCGGTACAAGGCCGCGAAGGAGTCGTTCCTCAACCCGGCCAAGGAGCTGGCGCTCAAGCTCGCCGATGTCCTCCCCGTCGTCTGGGGCACGTCGCAGCTGGCCGGCGTGGCGGCGTACCGCGCGGCCTGCCAGTTCAACGAGAACGCCGACCGGCACGCGATCTGGGGCGTCCTTCCGGAGGCCAACCACAACCAGGTGGTGCCGTTCGACGACCCGGCAGCGCCCGACCGGTACCGGCTGCTGTTCCTGCGCGACAGCGTCGAGCACGCGTCCGTCGCGCGCCGCGTCGAGGCGTCGCAGGAGCTCGCCGGCGAGCGCGGGATCGCGTACGACGAGGTCGTCGCCGAGGGCGACTCGCCGACCGCGAGGCTCGCCTCGCTCGTCGCCGCCGTCGACTTCACGACGACGTACCTCGCGCTGCTCACCGGCATCGACCCGACCGCCATGGCGCCGATCACCCAGCTGAAGGCGAGGATCGCCGAATGACCTCACCCCACAACGCCGCTCGCTGCGCTCGCGGCGCTGAGGGGGCCCCGAGATGAGCGCGGGGGGGCACGGCCGCAAGGCCGTCATCGCGGCGCTGCTGGCCAACCTCGGCATCGCCATCGCCAAGCTCGTGGCGTTCGTCCTGACGCGGTCGGCGTCGATGCTCGCCGAGTCCGTCCACTCCCTCGCCGACTCGGGCAACCAGGGACTGCTGCTGTTCGGCGAGTCGCGCGGGCGGCGGAAGGCCGACGTGGAGCACCAGTTCGGGTACGGCGCCGCGCGGTACTTCTGGGCGTTCGTCGTCGCCGTCGTGCTGTTCACGGTCGGTGGCGCGTTCGCGCTGTACGAGGGGATCGAGAAGCTACGGCACCCGCACGACGTGGAGTCGTACGGCATCGCCATCGGCGTGCTGATCGTGGCGATCCTGCTGGAGACGTTCTCGTTCCGGACCGCCATCAAGGAGACGCAGCCGCTGCTCAGGGGGCGGTCGTACTGGCGGTTCATCAAGGAGTCGAAGACCCCCGAGCTGCCTGTCGTCCTGCTGGAGGACCTGGCCGCGCTGCTCGGCCTGATCATCGCGCTGGCCGGCGTGTCGCTGACCGCCGCGACGCACGACCCGATGTGGGACGCGCTCGGCACCATCACGATCGGCGCGCTGCTCGTCGTCGTCGCGATCGTCCTCGCGATCGAGATGCACGGCCTGCTCATCGGTGAGTCCGGCTCCGGCGAGGAGGTCGCGGCGGTCACGGCGGCGCTCGTCGCGGTGCCCGACTTCGACCGCGTCATCCACCTGCGGACGCGCTACCTCGGGCCCGACGAGATGCTCGTCGCCGCCAAGGTCGCGACGCCGGTCGGCGGCACCACCGAACGGCTCGCCGCGCAGATCAACGAGGCCGAACGCCGTATCCGCGAGGCCGTCCCCGCCGCGACCCTCATCTACATCGAGCCGGACCTGTACCAGGCGTGACGAACGGGCGCCCGCGCCGTTGAACCTCGTGAGTCCCCTCGACCCAGGAGTGACCCCGTGCGCCGCAGCCTCGTCCTCGCCCTCGCGTTTGCCGCCCTCGCGGTGCCGCCCGCTGAGGCCGCGCCGCTGGCGTACGTCGCCATGGGCGACTCGTACAGCGCCGCCTCCGGCGTCCTGCCGCCCGACCCGTCGGCGCCGCTTCAGTGCCTGCGCTCGACGCGCAACTACGCGCACGTCATCGCCGCCGCGACCGGCGCCGCGCTCACCGACGTCACCTGCGGCGCCGCCGACACCACGCACTTCTCCCGCTCGCAGTACGGCGGCGTACCCCCGCAGCTCGACGCGCTGAGCGCGGACACCGAGCTCGTCACCATGACGATCGGCGGCAACGACAGCGGCGTGTTCATCGACACCGTCATGAGCTGCGGCCAGGCCGGCATGTCGACGCTCGGCCAGGGCAGCCCGTGCAAGGACAGGTACGGGTCGTCGTTCGAGGACACCATCCGCGACACGACGTACCCGTCGCTCGTCGGCGCGCTGAACGCCGTGCGCGCCAGGGCCCCCCACGCGCAGGTCGCAATCCTCGGCTACCCTGGATCATGCCGGAGACCGTCGGGTGCTTCGAGAAGATGCCGGTCGCCGAGGGCGACGTGCCGTACGTGCGCGGCATCCAGGCGACGCTCAACGACGCCGTCCGCCGCGCCGCCGCCGCGACCGGCGCGATCTACGTCGACATGAACGTCGTCTCCCACGGGCACGACGCCTGCCAGCCGCTCGGCGTCCGCTGGATCGAGCCGGTGCTGCAGACCACCAACCCCGTCGTCGTGCACCCGAACGCGCTCGGCGAGGCCGAGATGGCGGCCGAGGCGATGCGCGTCCTCCGCCTCCGCTAGGTCGTACGGGACGCAACCCGGTTGCACCCCGTGCGGGGAAAAAGCGCAAAACGCACCCCGATCCGGGGTGACGTCGCCCGGCGAGCCCCCCGCCTCCCGCGCGCGATCACCTGTGTCCCCTCGCGAGCGGGCTGATCGCACGCGAATGGACACGGGTGATCGTTGTGGGTGGGGCCGGGGTGCGGTGCCTAGAGGTCGGTCCAGGCGAGGTAGTGCGGGCCGGCGTCCGGGAGGTCGAACTCCTCGCCGACGACCGTGAAGCCGTGCCGCTCGTAGAACCCGAGCGCGCCGGTGCGCGCGTTGCACCAGACCCGCCGCGCGCCGCGCTCCCGTGCGTAGTCGAGCGCCGCCCGGAGTGCCACGGCGCCGTAGCCATGCCCTCGCACGGCGGGATCGCTGGCCATCCCGCGCAGCCGCCAGTCGCCGTCGCGCGGGTCGCCCGGCATCGGCTCGGGGCGTACCGACGCGCACGCCACGACCTCGCCGTCCGAGAACACCGCGATCCCGGGCAGCCCGTCGCCCTGCGCGCGGACCTGCTCGGGTGTCTGGTGCGGGCGCAGCACCCGCTGGCGGAGGTCGAGGGTCACCTCGGGGTCGACGACCCGCGTCTCTGTCACACCGGCACTCTATGGTCGCGGGCATGGACCTCTTCGACCTCACAGGCAAGGTCGCCGTCGTCACCGGGGGCACCCGCGGCATCGGCCTGATGATGGCGCGCGGCCTGCTCCAGGCCGGCGCCCGCGTCTACGTCTGCTCGCGCGACGCCGCGGCCGTGTCGGCGGCCGAGACCGAGCTGAGCGCGTACGGCGCCGTCACCGGCATCGCGGCCAACCTCGCCACCGAGGAGGAGTGCGTACGCCTCGCCGCGACCGTCGGCGAGCGCGAGGAGCGCGTGCACGTCCTCGTCAACAACGCCGGCGCCACGTGGGGCGCCCCGCTCGAGGAGTTCCCCGAGTCCGGCTGGGACAAGGTGCTCAACCTCAACCTCAAGGCGCCGTTCTTCCTGACGCGGGCGTTCCTGCCGCTGCTGGAGGCGGCGGCGTCGCCCGACGACCCTGCTCGTGTCGTCATGGTCGGCTCCATCGACGGGCTGCGCGTGCCGCCGCTGCCGACGTACTCGTACTCGGCGTCCAAGGCGGCGATCCACCAGCTCACGCGGGTGCTCGCCCGCGAGCTCGGGCCTCGCCATGTGACGGTCAACGCCGTGGCGCCTGGCCCGTTCCCCTCGAAGATGATGGCGGCCACACTGGACGCGTTCGGGGAGCAGATCGCCGCCAACGCGCCGCTGCGCCGCATCGGGCGCGACGACGACATGGCCGGCGTCGTCGTCTTCCTCGCGAGCCGCGCGGGGTCGTACGTCACCGGCGCCGTCATCCCCGTCGACGGCGGCATCACGCTGACGTCGCTGATGTAGGAAGGGGGAACGATGGCCGATCCCGCGCTGACCGCGCTGCGCGACGAGGTGGTGGCCTCGCTCGACGGGCTGTCCGGGCTGCGGAGCAAGGGGATGTTCGGCGGGTACGGCCTGTGGGCCGAGGACGGGCTGTTCTTCGGCATCGTCGACGACGGGCGGGTCTACTTCCGCACCGACGCCGAGACGCGGCCGGCGTACGACGCCCTCGACTGCACCGGCTTCCGCTACGCCGCCGGCGAGCCGCCGTCGGACACGTACCGCTCGGTGCCGGCGGCCGTTCTCGAGGACCCGGCGGAGCTCACGGTCTGGGCCGAGCGCGCGCTCGACGCGACGCGCCGCGCGAAGCCGTCCAAGAGGCGCCGCTAACGCCGCAGCCGCAGCAGCTCCCGCGCCTTGGCCGCCTCGAAGTCGAGCGCCTCGATGGCGTTCGGCGTGATGCCGGGGCGGGCCAGCGCGCCGAGGGTCCGGACGTCGGCGGCTACCTGCGGCTCGGTGAGCACCCGCAGCGCGAACGCCAGCGCGCCCGGCGGCACGCCGTACGCCTCCTCGAGCTCCACCGAGCACGCCGCCGCGAGCAGCTCACGCTCGCCGAAGACCCGCCGGTGCCCACCAGACCGTGGCGGCGCGACGAGGCCGAGCGACTCGCGGTAGCGGAGCATGCGGGGCGTCGTGCCGAGGCGTACGGCGGCGTCGGAGATGGGCTCGCGCAGGCCGGCACGGACGCCGTACCGCGCCCGGACCCGGTCGATCAGCATGGACTTGACAATACATTGTCAACTCCGCTTGACCTGCTCGGGAGGGGCCTGCCATCGTCCGTTCCGACAACACATCGCCTGACAGAGGAGCCTTTGTGGCTGACCTGCCCAAGCACGACATCACCGACCTCTCCCTCGCGGAGGCGGGCCGCAAGCGGATCGACTGGGCCGAGCGCGCCATGCCGGTGCTGCGCCAGATCAAGGAGCGCTTCGAGAAGGAGCAGCCGTTCGCCGGCGCCCGGATCGCGGCCTGCATGCACGTCACCACCGAGACCGCCAACCTCATGCGCGCCCTGATCGCCGGCGGCGCCGAGGTGCACCTGTGCGCGTCCAACCCGCTGTCGACGCAGGACGACACGGCCGCCTCGCTCGTCAACGACTTCGGCGTCAACGTCTACGCGCGCAACGCCGTCGACCGTGACGGCTACTACGCGCACATCAACGCCGCGCTCGACTGCCAGCCGCACTACGTGTTCGACGACGGCTGCGACCTCGTCAACACGCTGCACACGACGCGTACGGAGCTGCTCGACGGCGTTCTCGCCGGCTGCGAGGAGACGACGACCGGTGTCATCCGCCTCAAGCAGATGGCCAAGGACGGCGCGCTGAAGTTCCCGATGATCGCGGTCAACGACACCGACACCAAGCACATGTTCGACAACCGGTACGGCACCGGCCAGTCGACGCTGGACGCGATCTTCCGCGCGACCAACACGCTGCTCGCCGGCAAGACCGTCGTCGTCGCCGGCTACGGCTACTGCGGCAAGGGCGTCTCCGACCGTGCCCGCGGCATGGGCGCCAACGTCATCGTCACCGAGATCGACCCGACCAAGGCGCTCGACGCGAAGATGCAGGGCCTCACGGTCATGCCGATGATCGACGCCGCCCGCATCGGCGACATCTTCATCACCGTCACCGGCAACCGTGACGTCCTCCGCCGCGAGCACTTCGAGGTCATGAAGGACGGCGCGATCTTCTGCAACTCCGGCCACTTCGACATCGAGATCGACGTCGCGTGGCTCGAGGCGAACGCCGCCGAGAAGCGCGAGAAGATCCGCCACCAGACCGACGAGTACGTCATGGCCGACGGCCGCCGCCTGCTCCTCCTCGCCGAGGGCCGGCTCGTCAACCTCGGCGCCGCCGAGGGCCACCCCGCGGCCGTCATGGACATGTCGTTCGCCGACCAGGCCCTCACCGCCGAGTGGCTCGTCAAGGCGCACAAGGACCTCGCGGCCGGCGTGCACGACGTTCCGGAGTTCATCGACAAGGAGGTCGCGGCCGTCAAGCTCTCCTCCATGGGCGTGACGATCGACACCCTGACCGCGGAGCAGGAGGAGTACCTCAACTCCTGGGAGCACGGCAGCTAGTCCTTGCCCAAAGGCACGTACCACCACCTCGACCCCGGCGGGACACTCGCCGGGGTCGAGGTGTTCTCCTGCGCCCCTGGCCCGTCGGGGTGGCGCTATGTCTCGCAGACCTATACGCCGGAGAACGAGCCCGCCGGCCGCGTCGACGTCACCGTGGACGACCGGTGGCGGCAGGTCCGCGTGCAGGTGACCGCGGGCGGCTGGACGCTGCGCGGCGGGCTGGCCGGGCCCGAGGTCGTGTGGGTGCGTACGCCCGCCTCGGCGCTGCCCGGCGCGCCTGGTGACGCCGAGCAGACGGCGACGGCGGTGGGGTTCACCGGGCGTTCGCCGGCGTTCGCCGTCGTCACCGCCCGGCTGCTGGGCCTGTCGCTGCTGGACCGGCGGCGGGTACGCCTGCTCGGCGTCACCGAGCCCGCCTGTGTGGCGCTGCCCGTGGACGAGGGCTGGGCGCTGGTCGACGTGGAGTCGCACGACACCGACACCGGCCCGTTGAAGGTCGAGCGGTACGAGGTCGCCGACCTCGCCACCGCCGAACGCCGCGTCATCCACCTCGCCGGCGACGTCGTTCTCGAGGCGCCCGGCCTGGAGCTCGTGGACCTGGAGTCCCCGCCCAACCAGTAGGCCCGCCGCCCGAGATGATCACCTGTGTCCCTTGTCATGGGGCGCCGTGATCATTTCCTGGGGGCCGGGCGGCGTTCGGGGTGCGCATTGCGCTTTCTCGCCGCACGGAGTGCAACCGGGTTGCGTACGCGACCGCTCAGCCGGGCAGGGCGAAGCCGTCCTCGGGGGCGGGCCGCGGGGTGTGCGCGGGGACGGCGTCGGCGGTCGCCGTCCGTGCGCCACTCGTCTCCGCGGGCGAGGTCGGCGGGGGTGAGGGTGGCACGGGTGGCGGTCCCCACTGCGGTGACGGCGCCGCGGGCAGGCGAGGGGGACCCGGGTCGGTCGGCGGCGGACCGACCACGGGCGGTGGCCCGACCACCGGGGGCGAGCCGGTCGACGGCGCCGAGTCGGCCCACAAGGGCCGCGGTGGCGAGGGGCCCCACCCAGGCGAGGGCGCGCCGGGCTGCCAGGGCGAGGGCTGATACGCGCCCTGCGCGGGCCTGCGGGCCTCGTCGCGGCGGCGGCGCTCGGCCACGACGGCGGCGAGAAACGCCCACCCCGGCGTCCCCGGTGGCGGCGCGGGCGTGACGCACGCCGACACCGCGGCGGCGAGCTCGGCGCCGAGGCGTTCGCGCGCGTCGGGGCGCAGCTGGGTGCTGCGGCCGAGGAACCCGCGGACGGCCAGGGCGAGGTCGTCGGGCAGCCGGCTCAGGTCGAGCGTCGCGGCCCAGGTGGCGAGCTGCGGGGGCATGTAGATCGGCGCGACGTGCTGGCGCGGCACCCGCTCCTGGATGACGAAGGTCCCCGCGATGACGTCGCCGAGCCGTTTCCCGCGCCGGCTCAGCAGCGACGAGATCATCCCGACGGAGCCGAACGACAGCCACAGGTCGACGATGTTGAGCAGCCCGCGGGTCAGCGCGTGGCGGAACCGTACGGGCCCGCCGTCGTCGCGGACGACGCGCAGGCCGAGCGCGGCCTTGCCGGGCGTCTGCCCGCGCCACAGCGACTCGAAGATCACCGGATAGCCGACGACGAACAGCACCGACAGCACGATGCTCACCGCGACGCCGAAGTCGCCGTCGGCCAGCGAGACCGAGCCGAGGACGAAGCCGAGGCCCCAGTACGCCACGAGCTCGATACCGATGTCCATCGCGCGGGCGAGCACCCGCGAGGGCAGCCGGGCAGGGCGCAGGTGGAGCATGACCGCCTCACCCGTGACGAGCTGGCTCACCGAACGCACCTCCCCGGCTGGTCGACAACGACGTGGGAACCAGTCTGGCACCGGGGTGTGACAGAAAGGGACCGGGTAGCGTGATCTGTGGACGAAGGAGGCGGCTGTGGACATCGACGCGTTCGTCGCCGCCCACTCGCCGGCGTGGGCGCGGCTGGAGCACCTGGTCAACCGCGCGCACCGTCCTGGCCGGTGCAGCGGCGCGGAGCTCGACGAGCTGGTCGACCTCTACCAGCGCACGGCGACGCACCTGTCGGTGATCCGCACGAGCAGCCCCGACCCGATGCTCGTCGACCGGCTGTCGTCGATCACGATCCGCGCGCGCGCCGCCGTCACCGGCGGCAAGGTCCGCGGCTGGCGCGAGGTGGGGAGGTTCTTCACGGCGACGTTCCCCGCGGCGACGTACCGAAGCCGCTGGTGGACGCTCGGCGCGGCGGTGTTCACGCTCGGCATCGCGTTCGCCGTCGGGATCTGGGTCGCGACGCACCCCGAGATCCACGGCACGATCGCCTCGCCGGACGAGATCCGGCAGATGGTCGAGCACGACTTCGAGGACTACTACAGCAGCGCGCCGGCGGCGTCGTTCGGCGCGAAGGTGTTCTTCAACAACGCGTGGGTGGCGGCGCTGGCGTTCACGTTCGGCATCCTGCTCGGGCTCCCGACGATCTACGTGCTCTTCCAGAACGCCGTCAACGTCGGCATCGCGGGCGGTCTCATGGCGGCGCACGGCAAGCTCGACCTGTTCTTCGGGCTCATCACTCCGCACGGCCTCCTCGAGCTGACCGCGATCTTCGTCGCGGGCGGCGTCGGGCTGCGCATCGGCTGGACGGTCATCGACCCCGGCGACCGAAGACGCGGCGACGCGCTGGCCGAGGAGGGCCGCGCCGCGGTCGCGGTCGTGCTGGGTCTCGTGGCGGCGTTCGCCGTGGCGGGCTTCACCGAGGCGTACGTCACCCCGTCCGGCCTGCCCACGTGGGCGCGGATCGTCTGGGGCGTCGTCATCGAGGTCGCGTTCCTGGCGTACGTCCTCGTGCTCGGCCGTCGCGCCGTCCGCGCGGGGGAGACCGGCGACCTGCTCGGCAACCTGCGCGGAGAGCGCGACCTCACGACGTGACGTAACGCGCCGTCCGGGTCAGCAGGCGAGCTCGCTGAACCGCTCGGTCAGCTGGAGGATCAGCGGGCACCACGGTGTCCACGGCGCGGGGGCGGCGCCGTTGACCATGGTCAGCTCGTCGGTGGTGAGCTCGACCAGCGTGTCCTTCTTGAGCACGAGCCTCATGAGGGTCTCCTAGCCTTCCACGATGGTGTACCAGTAGAGGTTCCACGCGCCGAGCGCGGTGCCCGAGCGGTTGACGCGACCCGCGGCGAGCGAGCCCACGGAGCCGGAGCTCACGTACTTGCCGCCGGAGTCGCGTGACGACCAGCCGCCGTCGTCGTCGAAGTACTCCGCGTCGAAGCGCCACGTCGACGAGTTGAGCATCCGGCCCTTGAAGATGACCTCGCTCTGCACCGAGCCGTTGTCCATCGCGTGGACGCCGATGTCGGCGTACGAGCCCGCCGCGCGGCTGTACGACGACGTCTCCGGCGAGCCGCGGTAGACCGTGCCGGCGTAGCCGTCGCGGCCCGCAGTCAGCGTGAACTCGGCCTCCGCGTTGGTCTGGCCCCACGGCTCGAGGATGTCCTCGATGTACGCCTTGTCGAAGCCGAGCGTCACGAGCCGCGTGTCGCTGACGTCGCTGGTGGCGCCGTTGAGCGAGAGGCGGAACGTGTTGGTGCCGCCCTTCGCGTCGGGCGCGGTCTTCGAGTAGTAGTCCTGGCCGTCGAGGTCGTCCGACAGCATGAGGTCGGTGAAGTAGACCGTCGAGACGGACTCGCGCGCGCCGCCGGAGTCGGACTCCCAGACGACGAGCTTCACGTCCATCCGCGGGCTCGTACCGGGCAGGTTGATGCCGCCGGAGAGCGGGCCGGTGTTGCCCCAGTTGCGGGTGAACGGGCCGTCCTGGTCGTGCGCGATCGTGGAGACGTACGTGTAGTTGTCGTTGTTGCCGTTGGTGTCGACGTAGACGTCGAAGCGGAACTCGTCCGTCGTGCCGCCGTCGTGGTCCTGGACGATCGACGCGTACTCGAGCCGCAGCGTCGCGGTGCCGGCGAGGTTGGCGGCGCCGGTGCCGGTCTGCGCCGACGTGTAGTCGAGCGAGGAGATGACGAGGTCGAGCGCGTGGTCGGCCGTCAGCAGCTCGCCGTGGTGGACGGGCGAGAGCGAGAAGTCGGCGCCGGTGACGTACGGCGACTCGGCCGGCACGACGCCGTCGAAGCCGTGGTCGATGCCGTCGCCGGTGTAGTCGAACTGGAGCCACTGGAGGTACGACGGGTCGCCGCCGATGGCCGTGTAGTACTCGCCGGCCTTCTCGGCGTAGCCCATGTTCGTGAGGAAGCGCGAGCTCGGCGCCATGTCGCCGCCGGTGGCGTTCCAGTTGCCGAAGCCGCCGATCGTGCCTGGCACCCAGCCCTGCCACGTGCCGTGGTTGGGCGTGCCGAGCATGACGAGGTCGTCCACGCGTGACGCCCAGCCGGCGTCGACGTCGGCGATGCCGTCGCCGTACCAGCCGGTCGTCGTAGACCAGTAGTCGACGTCGGCGCCCGGCTTTTCGATGAGGAAGCGCGACACGAGGCCACCCATCGAGTGGGCGACGATGTCGATCTTCTGCGTGGCGGCGTTGTAGCCGTTGGCGGTCAGCGCCGTCTTGATCTTCTCCTCGACGACCTTGCCCGCGACGTACGGGATGTGCTGGCCGGCCGCGGTCGGGGCGTAGCTCATGGCCTGCACGCCGGCCGTTGCCGCGTCGAAGTCGAGGACCGTGAAGCCCTGCGCCTGCAGCTTGGGGATCATCTCGTTGAAGCCCGCGCCGTTGCCGTGCCAGCCGGGTATCAGGACGATGGGGTACGAGGCCTCGTGGGCCTGCGCGGTGATGGGTACCGCCGTGGAAGCGGCGAGGAGCAAGTAGGCAAGCAGACGCCTCACGGCGGTCTCCTTCGAATCGGACGAGTAGGGGTGATCCGGTCGAAGGTTCGCAAGTTACTCGCCAGTAGCCGCGAAAGGGAAGTACCCGGGTCCAGGGGCCATAGGAAGTGGGCTGCCAGCGCGACCTAGGTTCTTGGCCAGTAGTCCCTTCTGACGGTCTTGGCCAGGTTCGGCAGCGAAGGCGGCCTTCGCAGCGTTGGCTGTGCATGCCGCAGGCCACCTGCCGCGGCTCAGTCTCGAGTCGCGCAACGCCCAGCGCGCTCGGCCAACGGGGGGTCCGATGCCCACGCGTTTCCTGGTTGTCCTGCGCCGGTCGCTGACGAGGGGTCCGGCAGTCGTCCTCGTTCCCGCGCTGGTGGCGGGGTCGATCGTCGCGGTGCAGGGCGGACCGGCGGCGCCTCGTGTGGAACGGCCTCGTACCACCAAGGTCGCGACGACTCCGGGCGCCGGTGAGTTCGTTCCGCTCAGCCCGAGCCGGATCCTGGACACGCGCACCACGTCGACGCCGCTCTTCGCGGCCGAGTCCCGTGCGGTGTCCCTACGCGGCGTCGGCGGCGTTCCGACGACGGGCGTCTCCGCGGTCGTCGTGGTCATGACCGCGGTGTCGCCGACCGCCAACGGGTACCTCACGATGTACCCCTACGGCATCACACGCCCAGTGCTCTCCCACGTCTACTTCAACGCGGGCGCGCACGCCGCCAACACCGTCATCGCGAAGCTCGGCACGGACGGCAAGGTCAGCGTCTACAACAGCGCGGGTTCGACGCAGCTCCTCGTCGACGTCACGGGCTACTACACGTCGAGCAGCACGACGACGGGCGGCGGGACCTTCGTGTCACTGGCTCCGACCCGGATCTACAGCACACCCGACGGCTTGAACACCGGAACCTCCGGGACGACGCCGTACAGCGCCGCGGAGACGCGCGCTGTGCAGATCACCGGCAACGCGGGCATCCCGGCCGGCGCCGCCGCGGTCGCCGTCAACATCCACGCCACGACCACGACCTCTGCGACGAGCTACGTGCAGGTGTGGCCGGCCGGCGTGATCCGGCCTACCGGATCGAACGTCCAGCTCGCCGGCAACGACACCCAACGCGGGCTCGCGGTCGTCAAGCTCAGTGCCGACGGCAAGATCAACGTGTTCAACAGCGGCAGCACGGTGCCCATCAAGCTCGACGTGGAGGGCTACTACCTGCCTGCCACGTCGGACGCGGCGAAGTACTACGTCCCACTGACGCCGGCGCGGGTCTACTCGACGACTCTCGGGCTGAACACGCCCGGCGGCTCGACCGCGCGTCTCGGCGCCGGCGCGACCCTGACCGTCCCGATCCGCGGGGCCAAGGACGCGGCGGGCAACGTCGTCGTCCCGGCGACGACGGCGGTGGACGCGGTCGTCGCCTCGATCGGGGTGGGCACGCCGACCGCGTCCAGCTACATGACGGCATGGACCAACGGCGAGACCCGTCCCGTCACGTCGATGAGCGTCTACAGCGTCGGGGAGAGCCGCGCCGCCACCTTCTTCGGCAAGCTCGGCGCGAGCGGCAAGATCGACGTCTACAACAACCTTGGCGACGTCTCGGTCTCCGTCGAGATCCAGGGCTACTACGCCGACGCCGCCGTCCTGCCCCCCGCCGCGCCGACCAACGTCGTGGGGACCCCCGGCAACGGGTCCGTGGCGCTGAGCTGGACCGCCGCGGCTGACAACGGCTTCCCGTTGTGGAGCAACACCGTGACGGTCAAGACGGCGGCCGGCGACCCGGTGGCCACATACGAGGAGTCCGCCGGTGCGGTCGCGAAGACGATCCCGGGTCTGACGAACGGCGAGTCGTACGTCTTCACGGTGACCGCCGCGAACGAGGCCGGACCCGGCCCCGCGGCAACCTCGGCCGCGGTCATGCCGGTCGGACCGCCAGGCGCACCCTCGAACGTCGGCGCCGCCCCAGGGAACAGATCGCTCGCGGTCACCTGGGGTGCAGCGGCTAATAGCGGCAGCGCGATCACAGGCCAGACCGTCACCATCAGACGGTCTTCTGACGACGGACAGGTCGTGCAGGCACCCGTGGCTGCCGACGCGACGAGCCGGACCTTCACGGGCCTCACGAACGGCACGGCGTACTACGCCGAGGTCGTCGCGGCTAACGTCGCGGGCTCAGGTCCGGCAGGGCGATCCGCTGACGCGACGCCCGTCTACCCGGACGCGGCCGCGTACCCGATCGCCGTCACCGCGGACTCTCCGACGGTCTACTACCGGCTCGGTGAGGCGAGCGGCACCGCCGCGCAGGATGCGTCGGGCAACTCCCGGAACGGCACCTACGCCACGCCGTTCACGCTGGGCGCCTCCGGCGCTCTGGTGGACGACCCCGACAAGGCGACGAGTGTGACGGACGGCGGCCGCGTCCAGTACAAAGCGGCGGGCGGACTGCCCGTGGGCAACGCGCCCCGCACCATCGAGACGTGGCTGAAGACGACCGCGACGACGGAGCAGCACCTCGGCGGCTGGGGTACTGAGGTCAGCAACCAGCGGTCGTTCCTCTGGCTCACCGGGGGCAGCAAGGTCACGTTCGAGCGATGGGGCGGCCCGCTTCGTGTCGAGCACGTGCTTCCGAAGGCCATCAACGACGGCCAGTGGCACCACCTGGCGTTCACGTACTCCGGCGCTCCTGACAACAAGACCGTCGTCTACGTGGACGGCAACGAGGTCGCGTCCGCGACGATCGCCGGCGGCGTCAACACCGTCGCGAGCTCCGAGTACCTGACCATCGGGCGCGAGCCGAACTGTGCCTGCAGCAAGTTCACCGGCGCCTTCGATGAGTTCGCGGTGTACGACACGGCGCTGCCCGCCACGCGCGTCGCCGCGCACTTCGCGGCGTCGGGCATCACGACGCCGCAGCCACCGCAGAACCTGACGATCGTGCCGGGCGACGGCTTCGTCACCGCCGACTGGGACGCGACGACGGCCGGTGTGCCGGCCGGCGCTACGGCAGTGACGGGGTACGTCGTCGAGGCGACGACGAACGGGGTGCTGCGCGGGCGCATCAGGACGGCGCCGGGCACGACGACGTCGCGTATATCGGGTCTGGCGGCGGGCGACTACGTCGTCGCGGTGCAGGGATGCAACGCCTACGGATGCGGGCTGCAGGCCGTCGCCACTCAGACCGTCCAAGGCGGCGGGGCGACGTACGCGAGCCTGGTCCTCGACGACGCGCCGCTGGCGTACCTGCGACTGGGTGAGCGTTCCGGAGGCGATGCCGCTGACACCTCGCCGCACCGCCGAGACGCCGTCTATGGCTCGAACGTGGTTCTGGGTTCTCTTGGCGCGGTCGGTGGGGACCCCGACCCGGCTGTCGCCGGGACCGGGGCAGGCGCAAACGCCTTGGCGAGGACGCACGCCACGGGTTTCGTGCCCACCGGTACCGCGGCGCGCACGGTGGAGGCGTGGGTCAAAGGCGACGGCGCGGTCGCGAGCTGGGGCACCGACGTCACCCGTCGGGCGTTCGGCGTCCGCGTCACAGGCACGTCGTTCGTCGTCACCGCCTACGGCGACGACCTGACGTTTACTACTCCGGTCAGCGTCGCGGACGGCGCGTGGCACCACGCCGCCGTGACGTACGGCGGTGGTCTCGTCACCGCGTACTTCGACGGTGTCTCACTTGGGGCCGGTACGTTCGCCACTGCCATCGACACCGCGGCGAGCGGGCTGCTGGTCGGCTACGTTCCGGGCGACCCGGCCGCGAGGGCGGCAGCCGTCGACGACGTCTCGGTCTACGGTGTGGCCCTCTCGGCCGAGCGGATCAGCACGCACTTCGGCGCCGGCGTTCTCGAGCCCAAGGCCGCGATCGACGCGCCGGTAGCCCTCGACGCGCCGACCGTCACCGCCAACGGGTCCAGCGCGACGGTCACCTGGCAGCCGCCGACCTCCACGGTCGGCGTCGAGCGGTACGAGGTCACGGTCCGCCACCGCGACGACGGCACCGTCTTCGCCGTGTACCCCGCGATGTCGACGAGCACGGCGACGGTCGTGACCGGCCTCGGCACCGGCGTTGCCTACCTCTTCAGCGTCGCTGTCGTGAACACCGTTGGCGCCGGGCCGGAGTCACCCGATGGGGCGGCGACGACGATCGCCGCGCTGGCGACCGGCCTGCCGCGAGGGCCGCTCGGTCCGACGGTGCCGCCGACGGTACTGACGGGCGACACGACCTGGGGGCCCGAACACTCGCCGTACCTCGTCCACTACCTGCGGATCGAGGTCGGCGCGACGCTGACGATCCTGCCGGGGACCGTGGTCAAGCTCGACGAGGGCAACATCTACGTCGAGGGCGGCCAGCTCGTGGCGGTGGGCACGCCGGACAAGCCCGTCGTCTTCACCTCGATCAACGACGACACCGTCGCCGGCGACACGAACGGCAGCTCGACAACGCCCGCCCGTGGAGACTGGTACGGCATCGAGTTCGAGCACCATGAGGCACACCCGTCGCTGGTGTCGGTGTTCGACCACGTGGAGTTCCGCTACGGGCACGGAGGATCGACGCCCTCGGTCACCGACGGTGTCATCTCGAACGACGGCGCCAAGGTCGCCGTCATGAACTCGCGCTTCCACGACAACTGGGGCGGTGTGGGGTCGTTCGCCGCGTACGGGGGCGGAGGCGGGTGGACCTCGGTCACGCACAACGTCTTCACCAACAACCACTTCGGGGTTCGGCCCGAGGTCCAGACCGATGTCATCGGCAACGTGTTCGCCTCATCCAACTACCTGGCCGTGCGCCTCAACTTCGGCGGGATCGGTGTGCGGATCGCGTACAACGACTTCTACGCCGAGCCGCTGTACGCGTTCGACGACCTGTCCGACGAAGACATCCTCATCACGCGCAACAACATCTGGGCGGAGTTCCAGCAGACCTCGTACTACGCCTACCCGTCTCTGGTCGGCAACTGGTGGGGCCGCCGCATCGGCGCCGCGCCGTCCACCTGCCTGCACTGGATCCAGGACAACCCGGAGAACTACTTCCCGCCCTACGTCATCAGCGACCCCGACGGGGTCTGCCCCGGCAACTGGGCGCCGATCGTCGGCTACAAGTGGGACATCCTGCCCGCGCTGGACGCGCCGATCACCACGTGGGACACCGCCGCGTCGTCCGACTCCGCGGTCCCGACCGCGGGTCCCGTCGACACCGCCAACGGCGTGCTGCGCTACGAGGTCACCGACCTCGAGCTCAACGACGCGGGCCAGGCCATGAACGTCCGCCGCATGTACCGGAGCGACAAGGGCAGCGGTGTTCTGGGCAAGGGGTGGAGCACCAACTACTCCGCGTCCATGATGACGTCGCCGAACGGCACGCGCAGCGTGGACTTCGTCTCCGGCGCGTCGATGCGCTTCCAGCCGACGGGACAGGGCGAGCCCGGTGTACCCGCGTCGATGACGACGTCCGCGACCGGCGCGACGGTGACGTCGAGCGACAGCTCGTCGTACTCGTTCGACGCCGCCGGCGTCCTCACCGGGCAGACGCTGCGCGACCCGGACCACAAGGTCGAGCTGACGCGCGCCGGCGGCAAGGTCACCGAGGTCGTCGGCGTGAGCGGCAGGCGGTTCACGCTCGGCTACGACGGGAGCAGCCTGTCCTCGGTCAGCGACTCCGCGGGCCGCAACGTCGGCTACACCGTCACCGGCGACCGGCTGACCCAGGTCGCCCGCGCGGGCGGCGGCAACGAGACGTACGGCTATGACGCCAGCGGCCGGCTCACCTCGATCACGACCCCGCTGGGCCGTGAGGTGCTCAAGGCCGGGTACGACGCGGAGGGCCGCGTCGCCTGGTACGAGCAGGGCGGCGCGGGGCGCGCGACGATCGAGTACCACCCGGCCGAGCGGTACACGATCGTGCACCAGCCGGACGGCGTGGACGTCCGCCAGGAGTACGACAAGTTCAAGCGGATGATGCGCCAGGTCGTCGTCGGCGGCCGCACCAACCACATCGCGATCGGCGTCGGCTCCGTGCCGGCAGTCTACGTGAACGGCCTTCCTGCCGAGGGGGCGAACCTCGCACCCGAGGTCACCGCCACCCGGCTCGACTACAACGGCAATCCCGTCGAGCAGGTCGACGGAGAGGGCCGCGTCGTCCAGACGACGTTCGACAGCAAGGCGCGTCCGCTCGTCACGACCTACGCCGACGGCGGCACGATCAGCCGGCACTACGACGCCAAGGGCCGCGTCGAATCGGTCGCCGACCCGGCGGGCAAGACGTGGCTCGCCGATTACAACGGGTTCGGCCAGGTCACCAAGGTCACCGACCCGCTGCTGCGTACGCAGCGGTCGGTGTACGAGGCGAACGGTGACCTCGACGAGCAGTACGCCGTCGGCAACCTGAAGACCGCCTTCGCGACCGACGCGGTGGGTCGTGTCACCTCGGTGATCGACCCGCTCGGTCACGAGGCGACCACGACGTACACCGCGTGGAACGGTGTGAGGTCGCAATCCACTCCGCGCGGCGCGGTCACGACGACGACCTTCGACGACGACCGCAACCCGCTCACGGCGACGGCGGCGATGGGCCGGACCACGACGCTCACCTACGACGTCTTCGGCCGCGTCAAGACGATCAAGGACGCCGAGGACAACGTCACGACCCTGCACTACGACGAGATGTCGCGGGTCAAGGAGATCGCCGCGTCGAACAACGGGAAGCTGACCCGCACGTACAGCGCGGACGGCGACGTGAAGACGGCGGTCGACGCGCTCC
Organism: Frankiaceae bacterium; assembly: GCA_035556555.1. Classification (GTDB taxonomy): domain Bacteria; phylum Actinomycetota; class Actinomycetes; order BP-191; family BP-191; genus BP-191. The sequence goes on along the minus strand of DATMES010000062.1, from coordinate 2,477 downwards.
TGCGCCAGACGGCGTACGACTACGACAACCTCGGCAACCTCGCGAAGGTCACCGACGCTACGAACGTCGCGACCGTCCAGACCTACGACCAGTCCGGGCGGATGCTGACCCGCAAGATCGGACAGCAGACCGCGGAGATCCGCACGTACGACACCAAGGGCCGGCTGAAGTCGGTGAAGGCGCCGCGCGGGGCGACCGTCACGACGACGTACGACAAGCTGGACCGGCCGGTGACCGTCACCGACTCCGTGCGCGGGGTCGTGGTCACGCGGACGTTCGACGACGCCGGGCGCCTGGAGACGGAGACGAATCCGCTGGGCAACACGGCGACGTTCGGCTACGACGCCGGTGACCGTCTCGAGTCCGTGGACGACGAGATCGGCCGTGTCTTCCTGCGGACGTTCGACGACGCGGGCCGGCTGCTCACCGACGAGGACGGCATCGGCTTCAAGACGATCAGGACGTACGACGACGACGGCAACGTCGCCACCGAGAAGAACGCCGGGGACAACGGCGTCACGACGTACGAGACCGACCTCGCGGGTCGCGTGACGGCGGTCGTCGACCCGGTCGGCCGGCGTACCGAGATCGACTACGACGACCTCGACCGTGTCGTCGCGCGCCGCACCGGCACCGCCGGCCGCCTCACGGAGTCGTTCACCTACGACGCCGCCGGCAACCGGCTCACGCACACGGACCGCGCGGGCGAGCTGTGGCAGTGGGCGTACGACACCGTGAACCAGCTCACGACGGCGACCACGCCGGAGGGCGGCGTCACGGCGTACGAGTACGACCTGGCCGGCCGGCTCAAGAAGACGACCGACGCGGACGGCGTGGTCTCCAACACGGGGTACGACGCCTCGGGACGTCCGTTCAAGACGACGGATGGCGCCGGCGCGGCCTGGGTGACGACGTACGACGTCGACGCGCTGCCGGCCAAGACGACCGACCCCGACGGCGTGTCCATCACCTACGGATACGACACCGCCGGGCGCGTGCTCACCACGAAGGACGCGCTCAACGAGGTCACGACGATGACCTACGACGCGGCTGACAACGTGCTCACCCGCAAGGATCCGCTGCAGCACACGCGGACGTCGGAGTACGACGGCCGCGGCCGGCAGACCGCGAGCATCGACGCGCTGGGCGGGCGCAAGGACTTCACGTTCGACGACGCCGACCACCTCACGTGGACGAGCGACAGCGACGGCACGGGTGCCGGCGTCACGTACGGCCTCACCGGCCGGCCGGCGTTCTTCGAGGATGAGGAGGTCCGGCGCTACGTCCCGCACTACGACCTCGCCGGCCAGATGACGTCCATGTCGATCCCGTCGGCGCCGCTCGGCGGCGGCGGGGACTGGAGCTGGACGTACGACGACGTGGGCAACGTCGAGACCGAGTCGATCGACACGATCACGACCGGCTTCGAGTACGACGGCGAGGGACGCGTCACCGAGGTCACGAAGCCCTCCGGCCGCGTCACCACGATCACCCGCGACGACGACGGCAGGCTCCTGAGCGAGACGGCGGTCAACCCGAGCACCAACGAGACCGCCGTGCGCTCGCGAACGTACACCGCTGCGGGCCGGCTCGAGACGGCGGTTTCGGCGGAGGGCACGACCGAGTGGGACTACAACGCGCTCGGCCTGCTCACGGACTCCACGACGGCCGAGGGCCCGAGCGCGCTGACGTACACCCCCGGTCACCGCGTGAAGACGACGACGGTCAACACGCGTGCCGCGACCACGTCGGCGTACGACACCCGCGGCCTGCTCACCTCGCTCGACGGTCCGGTCACGCAGAGCTACACGTACGACGACGCGCAGCGGCTCACGAAGATCGCGTACGCGTCGCCGGAGGCCGGCGTCGAGACCTTCGCGTGGGATGACGCCGACCGGCTCCTGCTGCACGAGCAGAAGACGTCATCCGCGGCCGCCACGGCGCAGCTGTCCGAGTCGTACGAGTACACGCTCGGCGGCCGGGTGAAGCGCGAGAAGCAGGTCGCGCCGGGGCGCGGGGTGTCGTGGGACAAGTCGTTCGCTTACGACACGCTCGGGCGCCTCGTGTCCCAGGTGACGACCGCGGCTGACGGGTCCAAGACCACCGAGGCGTACGCGTGGGATGACCGCGGCAACCGGTCGGCGGAGTCGGTCTACACGACGTCGCCCACGGGTGAGGTCACGCCGGTCTCTTCCGCGTCGTACTACCACGACGTCGCCGGCCGGATCACCTCCGGCGTGAGCGCCACGTACGACGCCGATGGCAACATGCTCGTGGCGCCGGACGGCTCGTTGTTCTCGTACGACCCGTTCGGCCAGGTGAGCACCGTTGGCAAAGCGACGCCGACGGGCACCGTCGAGGCGACGTACGGCCGCGACGGGCTCGGCCGCATGGTGCGCCGCACCGAGGGTGCCGCCACGTCGTCGTTCACCTACGATGGCACGTCGATCGACGTCAGCGAGCAGAAGACCGGCACG
>DATMES010000061.1 GCA_035556555.1 Frankiaceae bacterium | reverse complement strand
GTGTGCGATGTGCCGCAGGTGCGGCTGCCCATCACCGTTGAGGGCCTGCCGGCCAACCAGGAGTTGTCCGTGGCGGTCAAGCTTGTGTCGCTGGGCAACAAGCAGGACAGCGTCTACCGGGCGGGAGTCAAGCCGGAGGTCGTCAAAGTCGAGGGCGGCCTCGAGCTCCAAGTCAGTGTCACCGCCGGCGCGCTGCGGGAGCAGGGCGTCCGCTACGAGACCGTCAAGCACGAGATCCGCCGCAACCTGCTGGACCGGCTGCGCGCCGGCGGCGACCGGTTCCCCGGCATCGTCGGCTTCGGCGAGACCGTGCTCCCCCAGCTCGAACGCGCCCTCCTCGCCGGCCACGACCTCGTCCTGCTCGGCGAGCGGGGCCAGGGCAAGACGCGGCTGATCCGTACGCTCGTGGGCCTGCTCGACGAGTGGACGCCGGTGGTGGACGGCTGCGAGATCAACGACCACCCGCTCGCGCCCTCCTGCAACGCCTGCCGCCGCCGCGCCGCCGACCTCGGCGACGACCTGCCCGTGTCGTGGCGGCACCGCAGCGAGCGGTACGGCGAGAAGCTCGCCACTCCTGACACCTCCGTCGGCGACCTCATCGGCGACGTCGACCCCATCAAGGTCGCGGAGGGGCGCACGCTCGGCGACCCCGAGACCGTGCACTACGGCCTCGTCCCGCGCACCAACCGCGGCATCTTCTCCGTCAACGAGCTGCCCGACCTCGCCGAACGCATCCAGGTGGCGCTGCTCAACGTCCTGGAGGAGCGCGACATCCAGGTCCGCGGCTACCAGCTGCGGCTGCCGCTCGACCTGCTGCTCGTCGCGTCGGCCAACCCCGAGGACTACACCAACCGCGGCCGCATCATCACGCCGCTGAAGGACCGCTTCGGCGCGGAGATCCGTACGCACTACCCGCTGCGCCTCGACGACGAGGTCGCGATGATCCGCCAGGAGGCGGAGCTGTCGTGGCCGACGTCGAACGCGCTCGTACCCGACCATCTCTTCGAGGTCATCGCGCGGTTCACGCGGCACGTACGCGAGGCGCCCGCGGTGGACCAGCGCTCGGGTGTCTCCGCGCGCTTCGCGATCGCGGCGGTCGAGACCGTGGCGGGGTCCGCCGTACGCCGCGCCGCCCTGGCCGGCGAGGACTCCCCCGTGGCTCGCGTCGTGGACCTGCCCGCCGTCGTGCCCGCGTCGCGCGGCAAGGTGGAGTTCGACCACCTGGAGGAGGGGCGCGAGACGGAGATCCTCGGGCACCTGCTCAAGCGGTCGGTGGCGGAGACATACCGCGCGCGGCTCGGCGGCGCGGACGTGTCGGGGCTGATGGCGAAGTTCGACGACGGCACGACCGTCGAGACCGGCGAACTGGTGCCGGCGGCCGAGCTGCTGCACCGCATCGGCACCGTGCCTGGCCTCGCGCAGCTCATGCGCAGGCTCGGCATCGACGACGGGGCGGAGTCGCCGGGGCTCGCCGCGGCGACCGTCGAGTTCGCGCTGGAAGGCCTGCACCTGCAGAAGAAGCTCGACAAGGACGAGGTCCCCGGCCGCGCGGTCTACGGGCGGTAGCGCGTGGCCAGGCGGCTGATCCCGCGCAGCCAGCTCGGCGCGAAGGCGCCGCTGCTCGCGCTGTCGCTGGTGTGCCTGCTGGTGGCGTTCGTGCTGTTCGGCACCGGGCACCCGGTGGGCGGCGCGACGGTGTTCATCGCGGCGTTCCTCCTCGTCGCCGCCGCCAAGCGCGCATGAGCATCCGGTACGGCCCCTGGGCCGGCGGGGCGGACCCGCTGGAGCCGCCGTACGACATCGCCGCCGCCGTCGACGCCCTCGGCGACGCGGTGCTCGCCGGCGACAGTCCGCGCGAGGCGCTGCGCCAGATGCTGCGCCGCGGCCAGCAGGGCAGGCGCGGGCTCGACGACCTCCTCAAGAAGCTGCGCGAACGCCGCCGCGAGGTCCGCGAGCGCGGCCGCCTCGACGGGACCCTCGAACGCATCCGCGAGCTGCTCGACACGGCGCTCGACCAGGAGCGCGCGGCGCTGTTCCCCGACCCGAGCGACCGGGCGCGCGCGGCCGAGGCCGAGCTCGACGCGCTGCCGCAGGACACCGCGCGCGCGGTACGCGATCTCGCGGACTACGCGTGGACGTCGCCGGAGGCGCGGGAGACGTACGACGAGATCCGCGACCTGCTGCGCCGCGAGGTGCTCGACGCGCAGTTCCGCGGCATGAAGGACGCGCTCGCGGGCTCCGACCCGGAGCAGATGCAGCGGGTCAAGGACATGCTCAACGCCCTCAACGACCTCCTCGACGCGGACGCGCGCGGGGTCGACACGGGTGAGGCGTTCGCGGCGTTCATGGCCGAGTACGGCGACTTCTTCCCGGACAACCCGCAGACGCTGGAGGAGCTGGTCGACTCGCTGGCGCGCCGCGCGGCCGCCGCCCAGCGGATGCTCAACAGCCTCTCCCCCGAGCAGCGCGACGAGCTCGGCAACCTCATGCAGCAGGCGTTCGGCGACATGGACATGGCGTACCAGATGGACCGTCTCGCCCAGTCGCTGCGGCAGCGCAGGCCGGACCTCGACTGGCGGCACGGCGAGCGCATGCACGGCGACCAGCCGCTCGGCATGGGCGACGCGGTGTCGGCGCTGGAGGACCTCGCGGACATCGACGACGTCGAGGCGGCGCTGCACCAGGACTACGCCGGCGCCTCGCTCGACGACGTCGACGAGGACGCCCTGCGCCGTACCCTCGGCGAGTCGGCGGTCGAGGACCTGCGCGCGCTCCAGCAGCTCGAACGCGAGCTCACCGAGCAGGGCTACCTGACCCGCGCCGGCGAGGAGCTGGAGCTGTCGCCGAAGGCCGTACGCCGCATCGGCTCGACCGCCCTGGCCCGCGTGTTCCAGTCGCTCGACGCGAAGGGGCGAGGCGACCACGACGTGCCGGACGCGGGCGCGGCGGGCGAGCTGACGGGGTCGTCGCGGCCGTGGCGGTTCGGCGACGAGCAGCCGCTCGACGTCGTCCGCACCGTCCGCAACGCCGTCCTCCGCGGCGGCCGCTCGGGCGCCGGTGTGGCGCTGGCGGTGGACGACTTCGAGGTCATGGAGACGGAGCGGCGTACGAGTGCCGCCGTCTGCCTGCTCGTGGACCTGTCGTACTCGATGGCGTTGCGCGGTACGTGGGGCATCGCGAAGTCGACGGCGCTGGCGCTGCACTCGCTCGTGACGACGAAGTTCCCGCAGGACCGCATCCACATCGTCGGCTTCAGCGACTACGCCCGCGAGCTGCGGCCCGCCGACCTCGCCGGGCTGTCGTGGGACATGGTGCAGGGCACCAACCTCCAGCACGCGCTGATGATCGCCGGGCGGCGGCTGGCGAAGTACCCCGACGCCGAGCACGTCGTCCTCGTCGTCACCGACGGCGAGCCGACCGCCCACCTCATGCGCAACGGCGAGCCGTTCTTCGCGTGGCCGCCCGTACCGGAGACCGTGGACCTCACGATGGCCGAGATCGTGAAGCTGACCCGCGCCGGCGCCACCATCAACGTCTTCATGCTCGACGACGAGCCTCGGCTCGTGTCGTTCGTCGAGCGGATGGCGCGGCTCAACGGCGGCCGGGTCTTCGCGCCCCACGCCGACCGGCTCGGCGACTACGTCGTCAGCGACTACCTGCGGGCCCGCCGCGGCCGCAGGTAGGACTCGGCGTGTCGCGCCGCGAATAGAGACGGCATACTTGCGGCAGGCCCAGAGGAACGAGGACGACGATGAACGACTTCCAGGTCCGGCTGAAGAAGGGCATCGGCCGGTTCGGCGGCGGGTTCTCCATCCTGCTGCTCGGCCTCGGCCTGCTCGCCATCCTCTTCGCGTGGAACGGCGCCGCCGGCGAGCCGTACGTCGCCGCGCAGCTGCCGTACCTCATGTCCGGCGGGTTCATCGGCCTCGGCCTCGTCGCCGTCGCCTGCACGATGATGAACATCAACGCCGCTCGCGTGGACCGGGCCCGCATGGAGGCCAAGTACGACGCCCTGATGGCCGCTCTCGAACGCGGTCTGGGTGGCGCCGGTGCCGCGCCGCGGGACCTGCGCGGGCTCGTCGCCGCCGGCAGCGCGTCGTACCACCGCCCCGAGTGCCGCCTCGTCGACGGCCGCGAGGACGTCGCGTACCTCACGCCCGAGGAGGCGCAGGCGCGCTCGCTGCACGCCTGCCGCGTCTGCATGCCGGAAGAGTCCAGCACCGGCAGCAGCAACGTCACCACGCTCGGCTAGTCCCCGCCACGCGGCGCGGACGACCAGCCGGCCCCAGTTCTCCCACGACACCGGGCGCCCCGGAAGTTACCGGTCGACACCGGGCGCCCCGGAAGTTACCGGTGAGTATGGATTCACAGCCGTGCTCACGCGGTGACTTTGACAGTCCGTACTCACCGGTAACTTGCCGCCCCGCTCACGTGGGGCCGCCCGCACCGCGCCGCGCGCGTACTTCCAGTGCGGTACAGCCCTTGGCGTGCGTACCGGCACTGGAAGTGGGGAACGGCGTTACCCCAGGTAGGTCTTGCGGAGGTCGCCGGACTTCTCGAGGTCCTCGCCGCGGCCGTCGAACGTCAGCGTGCCCTTCTCCATGATCAGGGCCTGGTCGGCGTACGGCAGCACGCCGACGTTCTGCTCGACGATGATGACCGTGGTGCCGGAGTCGTTGATCTGCGAGACGACCTCGAACACCGTCTGCGCGAGCTTCGGCGACAGGCCGAGCGACGCCTCGTCGATGAGCATGAGCCGGGGCCGCGACATGAGGGCCCGGCCGATCGCGAGCATCTGCTGCTCGCCGCCGGACAGCGTGCCCGCCAGTTGCTCCTTGCGCTCGTCGAGCCGCGGGAAGTAGCCGAACACCTGCTCGACCGACTCCTGCACCTCGCGGGTGTTCTTGCGGGTCCAGGCGCCGAGCCGCAGGTTGTTCATGACGCTCAGTGCGGGCCAGACGCGCCGCCCCTCGGGAACGAGCGCCACGCCCTCCTTGACGATCTTGGGCGCGGGCAGGTTGGCGAGGTTCTTGCCGTCGAAGCGCACCTGGCCGGCCCACGCGGGCAGCAGGCCGGCGATGGCGTTGACGGTGGTGGTCTTGCCGGCGCCGTTGAGGCCGAACATGACCGCCGTCTCGCCCTCCTCGACGTTGAACGAGATCCCCTGCAGCACGGGCAGGATGCCGTAGCCGGTACGCAGGCCGTCGACTTCGAGCAGGCTCATTCGGCGTCCTCCGCGGGCTCGGCCGGCTCCTGCGAGGCGGCGGCGGCCTTCTTGCGTGGCGCCGCCTTCTTCGCAGGCGCCTTGCGGGGGGCGGCGCGCTTGCGCGCCGGCGGCGCGACCTCCGCGTGGTGCTCCACGGCGGCGTGCGTCATCGCGTCGAGCGCCGCGTCCTCCTCGGTCTCCTGCGTCGCCTCCAGCGCCTCGGGGGCCTCGCCGCCGAGGTACGCCGCCACGACCTCCGGGTGCGTCTGGATCACCGACGGCTTGCCCTCCGCGAGGAGGCGGCCGAAGTTGAGGACGTACACGTGGTCGCACACACGCAGCACCAGCGGCACGTGGTGCTCGATGAGCAGCATCGTCAGCCCGAACTCCTGGCGCAGCGCCAGCAGCCGGTCGCCGAGCTCCTCCGACTCCTCGGGGCCCATGCCGGACGACGGTTCGTCGAGCAGCAGGATGTCGGGATCGGTCGCGAGCGCGCAGCCGAGCTCGAGCAGCTTGAGGGTGCCGTACGACAGCCCGCCGACCTTGCTGTCGCGGATCGCGTTGAGCCCGAGCAGGTCGAGGATCGCGTCGGCGCGGCCTTCGAGCTGCTTCTCCTCGCGCCACGTCGGGCCCGCGCCGATGAGACCGCTCGCGGTGTCGTACTCGATCTTCGCGTGCTGCGCGGTCTTGAGGTTCTCGATGGCGGTGGCGCTCTTGACCATGCCGACGTTCTGGAACGTCCGGCCGAAGCCCATCGCCGCCTTGCGGTGCGGTGGTACGCGCGTGACGTCGGCGCCGCGGTAGCGGACCGTCCCCGTGTCGGGCTTGTAGAAGCCGGTGATGCAGTTGAACGCCGTCGTCTTGCCGGCGCCGTTGGGCCCGATCAGCCCGACGATCTCCCACTCGTTGACGTCGAGGTTGAACCCCTCGAGCGCCTGCAGGCCGCCGAAGCGGATGGACAGGTCGCGGACCTCAAGCACGGACACTGGAGCCCTCCACCGTCCCTGGACCGCCGTCGACGTCGTGCTTGAACGAGAACGGCCCGCCCGCGAACCAGCGCGTGAACGGCCGCAGCTGCTGCGCGATGCCGCCGGGGAACTGCAGCAGCGTCAGTAACAGCAGGAACGCGCCGATGAGCCGTGGGGCGAACTGGATCCGCTCCTCGCCGAAGCCGGGCACGAAGAGGAACCCCTCGACGAGCAGCTCGTGGATCCAGTGGAACCGCTCGATCGCGTAGTCGAGGCCGATGCGCGAGAAGAGGAACGCGCCGACGAGCACGCCGAAGCGCGAGTTGAGCCCGCCGACGACGACCATGAGCACGAACGTCAGCGCGAGGAAGAAGTCGTAGTCCTCGCCGGTGACCTGCTCCGACTTGAACGCGAACAGCGCGCCCGCGAGGCCCGCGATGGCGCCCGACATGACGAACGCGAGCAGCTTGTACGCCGTGACGTTGATGCCGAACGCCGCCGCGACCCGTTCGTTCTCGCGCAGCGCGAACAGCGCGCGGCCGGCCTTGGTGCTGGTGAGGCGCCAGTCGATGAACACGATGACGACGAGGATCGCGAGGCAGAAGAAGTAGTAGCGGCTCGGCTCGATGAGCGCGTCGGGCTTGTATGCGGGCTGGCCCGCGCCGCCGTTGGTCAGGTCGGGCTGCTGGAACAGCGACTGCTCCAGCGTGATGCCGAACACCAGCGTGATGAGCGACAGGTACAGGCCTGTGATGCGCAGCGCCGCGAAGCCGATGAGCATCGCGAACAGCCCGCCGACGACGATCGCGAGGATGATCGAGAGCGCGAACGGCACCTGGTGGACGGTCAGGGAGTACGCCGCCGCGAACGCCCCCACGCCGACGAACCCCTGGTGTCCCAGGCTGAGCTGGCCGGTGTAGCCGATGATGATGTTGAGGCTGATGCCGACGAGCGCGAAGACGACCCACTCGGTGCCGCGCTCGGTGAGGTCGGCGCTGCCGGGGATCACGCTGAGGAAGAAGTACACGAGCGGCAGCAGCAGCACGCCGCGGACCAGCCACCCGGCGAGGCTCGGCCCGCCCTTCGCGTGACCGGCAGGGGGCGCCGCCACCGCGGTCTCCGCCGTCGCGGTCATCAGGCCTCCTTGCCGAGGAGGCCTGACGGCTTGACGACGAGGATGATCAGCAGCGTCAGGAACACGAGGATGCGGTTGCCGCCGGGGATGAACGTCGTCGGCACCCACTTGTTGCCGAACTGCTCGACGATGCCGATGACGACGCCGCCGAGGAACGCCCCGGGCAGGCTCGTGATGCCGCCGAACACCGCCGCCGTGAAGGCCGGGATCAGTGCCGCGCCGGTCATGAACCCGGGCGCGAACAGCGTCGTCGGCGCGAGCAGGATGCCGGCCGCGGCGCCGAGGAAGCCCGCCATACCCCACGTCAGCGCGGAGACGCGGTTGACGCTGATGCCGACGAGGCTGGTCGCCGTCGGCTCCTGCGACACCGCGAGGATCGCGAGGCCGGTCTGCGTCTTCTTGAAGAACAGCGCGCTGGCCAGCGCGAGGACGGCGAGCGCGAGGACGATCAGCACCTGCTGGTAGGTCACCTGCAGGCTGCCGGACGAGATGAGGTTGCCCTCGATCGCCGGGCGCGCCGTGAGCGGGTTGGCGCCGATGAACAGCAGCTCGATGGAGATCGCGAGCAGCGCGACGCCGGCCGTCGCCACGACGGTCGTCACCTTTGGCTGGTGGAACAGCGGCCGCGCGACCACGCGCTCGGTCAGCAGCGCCATGAGCGTGCCGCCGACGAGGCCGATGAGCACGGCGACGAGGTACGGCAGCTCCGGCAGGCCGCCGGAGCCCACGACGAACGCGTACGTCAGCAGCGCCGCGACGGTCCCGAACTCACCCTGGGCGAAGTTGAAGATCCGGTTGCCCTTGTAGAGCAGCACGAGTCCGAGCCCGAGGAGTCCGTAGAGCGATCCCTGGATGGCACCGGAGACGAGCGGGGTGAGGACGTCAGCGTTGAATTCTGCCGCCAGGAGCAAAGCCTCACCGGTCCTCTACGGGTAGAGCAGGCCGCCTACCGTGACGTACTCGCCCTGCCCCTTGTTGCAGTCGCTCTTCAGGGCGTACGCCGCGGTCCCACCGAAGTGGTCCGTCGGACTGTACCGGACACCGGGGAAGACGCCGTTCGGGAAGTTGGCGGTCTCGAGCTTCGCGATGAAGTTCTCGCGGGTGAGCACGCCGCCGGTCCGCAGCAACGCCTTCTCGAGGAACTCCGAGAAGCCCCACAGCGTCAGCTCGATGTCGTCCTTGGCGCGACCGCCGTCGGAGTCCTTGAACGCCTTGGGAGCGCGGTCGAGACCGGGGAACGGCGAGAGGAAGCGGCCGTCGTAGCCGCCGGAGTCGCGGGTGCCCTGGCAGGCGACCTGGGCGACGGTGTTGACGCCCATGGAGACGCCGACGCCGGTCCAGATCGGCTTGTACGTCGCGTCCTGGGTCTGGCGGACGACCTTGAGGAAGAACGTCGGCTGGCCCAGGAAGTACACGACCGGGTAGCGGCCCTGGCGCAGCTTGCCGGACAGGGTGAGCGCGTCGCCGTCGTTGCCCGACTTGGGGACGAGGTGGACGTCGTACGGGATGTTGTTCTTCGTCAGCTCGGCCGTCATGGCGTCGCGGGCGTCCTTGAAGTTCGGCGTGTCGGAGGTGACGACCGCCCACTTCCGCCCGGCGGGGACGTTGAGGAAGTTCTGCGACTTCGCCATCTTGATGACGACGGGCGCCTGCTCCTTGTAGGTGAGCGACGCGGCGAAGTACGTCTTGACGTTCCTGAGGCCGTTCTCCGTGACGCCCGCCGAGATGTACGGCGTGTTGGTGCGCTGGAGGGTGCGGTCCTGGCCGCAGGCCTGGATCTGGTCGGTGCCGGCGCCGCCGACGACGATGAAGCTGTCGCGCGCCATGGCCTGGCACGCCGCGATCGCGCCGGAGGGCTTGTACCTGTCGTCCATCACCTTGAGCACGACCTCGCGGCCGTAGATCTTCTTGCCGATCCAGTAGTTCTTGGCGCCGCGCTCGAACGACGCCTGCGGCAGCGGCGACGCGCCGGTCAGCGGGGCGTGGATGCCGATGGTGATCTTGTCGGCGGTGACGCCGGTGGTCGTGCCGGGGCCCGTCGGGGTCTGGCCGCCGCCGGGGGGCGGGGTGGTCGCGCCGCCGGACGGCGCCGGGCCGCCCGAGGGGCCGCCGGTCGTGTTGCCGCCCGTGGTGTTGCCGCCGGTCGTGGTGGTCGTGCCGGGGTCGACGACGCCGTCGCCGTCGGCGTCGGTGCCGACCGCGTCGGCGACGCCGTCGCCGTCGGTGTCGACCGCGACCTGGCCGTTGCCGCCGCCGAGGCCCAGACCGCCACCGCCACCGCCGCTGGCCTTGACGCTGTCGTACGTGTCGCTCTTGAGCCCGCACCCCGCGGTGAGCAGGACGAACGCGAGACCGGCCATCCAGGCACGGCTCAGACGGCTGCGGCGCGTGGTCATTGCTTGCTCCCTAGCTGGGCGGCGGAGGGCTGGCTCCGTTGACGTCTAGACGGTGCGCGGGCGGATCGGCCGCGTGGATCGTACGGGCGCCCCGGCGGGCACCGCGAGGCGATGGCGGCCGCCGGTGCGGACGCGGCGGGTGCCGGCGACCGGCTCGAGCGGGTCGCCGAGGATCAGCGACATCGTGCCGAGCAGCAGCACGCCGCCGATCATGGCGAACCAGAACGTGGGGCTGAGGCCGCGCGACGAGCGCAGCGGCGAGGCGGCGACGTTCTGCACGACCATGGGCTTCGGCGCCTTGACCACGGGCTTCGGCGCGGTCTGCGGGACCGGCGCCGGCTGCGGGGCGGTGCCCGGCGTGTAGACCGTGGTGCCGGTGTTGGTGTCGACCGGCGGCTGGACCGGCGGGAAGAACGGCGCCGGCTCGTACGTCGGGACCGGGGCGACGGGAGTCGCGGGCGTGTACGTGAGCGTCGCCGTGACCTTGCTGGCACCCAGGAAGCTGAGCTGGAACGGGTCGGTCGCGTCCATCATCGGGCGGATCGCGAGGCCGAAGTTGTCGAGGCCGTCGACCCAGTCCTGCGCGATGACCGACGCGTCGAACGTGTAGCTCTTCTTCACGGCGTCGTACGCGCCGACGATCTGCGAGGAGCAGTCGTCCTTGGGCTTGTCGGTGAACGGCTCGCCGTCGGCCTCGCCGAAGCCGATCGTCGGGAGGCACGCGACGAGGATCGGCTGGCCGCCCTTCGCGGGCTGGCCGGGGACGGCCACCTCGGGCAGCGCGGTGTTGGTCGTGGCGGCCGGGTCGACGAACATCGTGAAGACGAACTTGTCGACGTACGACCCCTGGGGGACGTCGTAGACGTCCCACATGAGGTAGGTCTCCTTGTCGGGGACGGCCTCGGTCTCCTGGGTCTCCGGGTTGACCTCCGTCTTGCCGGCGTACGCCACCGCGAGGTCACCCTCGGGCACGCCGGAGGCCGGGCGCGGGACGGTCACGGGCCAGCCGACGCCGCCGGCGGCCTCGCCGCCGACCTGCTCGGCCCAGAACCACGCGGCGGTCTCGACCTGGATCGGGCGCGTCTCGGCATGGGCGGACGTCATCCCGAACGGGAAGATCGCGCCCACCGCGACAGCGGTGCTGAGCAAGCGGTATGCCGTACGCACAGGAGCCTCCGGGCGAGCAGGGTGAGCCAGATATGACGTCTTCGCCACTCAGGAGTGGGAGTCCTGCGCGGCGAGCCTGGTTCACCGGTGTCTCTACCCAGTGTAGGTGCAGGTCAGACCCACTGTCAGCGGCGAACCGGACGAACGGGGACGAGACGGGCACCGGGCGCCCCCGTGACAGGATCGGCGGCGATGCCGACCCTCGCCGCCCGGCTGCCGCGACCCCCCAGCCGGGAGGTCGCGGTGCTGTCCGCGGTGGCGTTCAGCGTCGCGGTGGGGTTCGGGCTCGTGGCGCCGGTCATCACGCCGTTCGCGAAGTCCTTCGGGGTGGGCAAGGCCGCGGCGGGGGCGGTGCTGAGCGTGTTCGCGCTCATGCGCCTCGCCTCAGCCCTGGCGTGCGGCCGCCTCGTCAACCGCATCGGCGAACGCCTCGTGCTCGCGCTCGGCATCGGCATCGTCGGGGTGTCGTCCGCGCTCGCCGGGGCGTCGCAGTCGTACACGCAGCTGCTCACGCTGCGCGGGGCCGGGGGCGTGGGGTCGGCGATGTTCTCGGTGTCGGCCATGAGCATCGTGCTGCGCTCGACGCCGCCCGCGAGCCGCGGGCGGGCGGTGGGGCTGTTCAGCGGGTCGTTCCTCCTCGGCGGCATCGCCGGGCCCGGCCTCGGCAGCACCGTCGCGCACCTCGGCTTCCGGACGCCGTTCTACGTCTACGCCGGCACGCTCATCGTCGCGGGCAGCATCGGCCTGGCGCTGCTCCCCCGCTCGCGCATGATCGACGCGCCCGTGACGCCCGGCTCGCCGTCGGGAACGACGCTGCGGGAGGCGCTGCGGATGCCGGCGTACCGCGCCGCCATGGCCGCGAACCTCTCCGACCACTGGGCCGCGATGGGCGTGCGCAACGCGCTCATCCCGATCTTCGTGTCCGAGGTGCTCGGCGTGGACGACCACTGGGTCTACCTCGGCTTCCTCATCGTCGCGGGCAGCAACGCGCTGCTGCTCTACCCCGCGGGCCGCTGGGCCGACCAGCGCGGCCGGCGTCCCGTCCTCGTCGTGGGCCTGTCGGTGCTCGTCGCGGCGATGCTGCTGCTCGCGTGGCAGGAGACGTTCACGGCGTACGTCGTCGCGATGGTCCTCGTCGGCGTCGGCTCGGGGATGCTCGACGTCGCGCCCGCGGCGGTCGTCGGCGACGTGGCGGGCGGGCGCAGCGGGACGACGGTGGCGGCGTTCCAGATGGCGGGCGACGCGGGCGCGGTCGTCGGGCCCGTCGTCGCCGGGTCGCTGGCCGACAACGTGTCGTACGCCGCGGCGTTCGGCGTCACGGCGGCGGTGCTGGGAGGGGCGGCGGCGATGGCGTTCGCCGCGCCGGAGACGCGGGTCGCGCCCGCCGAGGAGCGATCGCACTAGCCTGTGCGGCATGAGAGACGTCCTGCTGGCCGCCCACATCCTCGTCGCGATCGTCACGATCGGCTGGCTGGCGATGCAGTCGATGCTGGTGCCGCGGGCCATCCGCGACGGCAACGCGCCCGTCGTGCGCTTCGCCAACGCGGCCGCCGAGAAGATCGGGCCGCTCTCGGGGCTCGTGTTCCTCCTCGGCCTCGTGCTCGTGCTCCGCCGCAAGGACGACTACGCGGAGTTCTCACACACCTGGGTCAGCGTCTCCATGCTGCTGTTCATCGTCGCGATCGTGCTCGGCGCGGTGTTCATCAACCGCGCGGAGAAGGCGGCGCTGGCGAAGATCGAGGCGGGTCAGTCCGCGGCCGCGGAGGCAAGCCGCGTCGCCATGCTCGGCGGGATCAACATGCTGCTGCTGATCACGATCGTCTGGCTCATGGTGGACAAGCCCGGCATCTCCTCGTAGGGAGTCGCGATGCTCAACCTCCGCAACGTCCTGCTGACCGCGCACATCCTCGCCGCGATCGTCACGGTCGGCTGGCTCGCGCTCCAGAGCATGGTCGTGCCCGGCCTGATCCGCCGAGGCCCCGAGAACGCCGGCTACGTCCGCGGCTCGGCCTCCGTCGCTCGTAAGGCGGGGCCGTTGAGCGGCCTGGTGTTCGTGCTCGGCCTCTGGCTGGTGCTGCGCGACGGCGACGACGCGCTCGACTTCTCGGAGCCGTGGATCAGCGCGTCGATGCTGATCTTCATCGTCACCGCCGTTCTCGGAGGTGCGGTCGGCGGCAAGGCCGAGCAGCGCGCGGCGGACAAGCTCGCGGCCGGGCAGACCGCGCTCGACGAGGCGCGCACGCTGTCGATCGTCGGCGCGGTCGACATGCTGCTGCTCGTCGTCATCGTCTGGCTCATGGTGGCCAAGCCCAGCTGAGCGTGACGGCGCCCGCCCTGCCTTCCAGCCGTACGCCAGGGGACACGGGTGATCATTTGGCGGCGGCGGGCGCGGGCGGGGGTGTGGGAGTTAGGAGACCACCCGCTGGCGGAACTTCCGCAGGGACTGGGCCAGCAGCACCGCCGTCGCGGCGGTCATCGCGAGCAGGACGACGCCGACGTTCATGTGCGGCTGGTCGGGCGTCAGCGCGGCGCGCATCCCCTCGCTCATGTAGACGAGCGGGTTGAGGAGGACGGCGTACTTCAGCCACGGGATCGGGTCGAGCGTCACCCACGGGTAGTAGATGCAGCCGAGCAGCGTCAGCGGCAGCACGATGATCGAGAAGATCAACGGCACCTGCTGCGGCGCGAACGACGTCCCGATGAGCAGCCCGAACGACGCCCCCAGCAGCCCCGCGAGCAGCAGCACGACGACGAACAGCAGCGGGT
Source organism: Frankiaceae bacterium (assembly GCA_035556555.1). Classification (GTDB taxonomy): domain Bacteria; phylum Actinomycetota; class Actinomycetes; order BP-191; family BP-191; genus BP-191. Next base: position 15,050 of record DATMES010000061.1, on the reverse strand, counting down.
TGGCGATGTCGACCTCGGGCGCCTCGCCCTTGGCGTGCACGACCATGACGATCGGGAAGACGACGAACGCCGACAGGATCGCCTGGAGCGCGCCGGCGACGACCTTGCCGAAGCCGACGAGGCCGACGGACATCGGCGCGAGGACGCGGTCCTCGATCTCCTTGGTGAACGAGAACTCCTGCACGAGCGGCAGCGCCACCGCTTGGATGCCCTGGAAGATGATCGCCACCGCGATGAGGCCGGGCACGAGGATCGTGGAGAAGTTCGGGCCGCCTTGGGCGCCGCCCGGACCGCCGATCCCCTGGCCGATCTTCGGGAAGACGTACGCGAAGACGAACGTGAACAGCAGCGGCTGCATCACGGTGCGGATGAGGAACTGCGGGAGATTGCGCCGCAGCACGCGGACGTCGCGCAGGAGCAGCGCCACGAACGCCTGGCGCGGCGTCACCGACGACGGCCCTGCGACGCGCGGAGCGGCGGTGGCGGCGGTCATTCGCGGAGGTCCCGTCCGGTCAGCGCGAGGAACACGGCCTCGAGCGTGGGTGGTTGCGACGATGCGTCGGTGACGCGCAGGTCGGACTTGGTGGCGAGCGTGACGACGTCGGCGAGCAGGCCCGCGGCGTCGGCGGCGTAGACGCGCACGGTCGTGTCGTCGCACTCGACGCGGCCGACGGCGGGGAGGCGTTCGACGTCCGCCAGCAGCGCGGCCGGCGACTCCGCGAAAGTCAGCGTGATGACGGTGTCCGCGCCGAGGCGCTCCTTGAGCTCGGCGGGCGTCCCGAGGGCGAGCACCCGGCCGTGGTCGATGATCGCGAGGCGCTCGCAGAGCGCGTCGGCCTCCTCCATGTAGTGCGTCGTGAGCAGGATCGTCTGGCCCTGCGCGTGCAGGCCGCGCAGGATCTCCCAGAGCGCGAGGCGCGTCTGCGGGTCGATGCCGCTCGTCGGCTCGTCGAGGAACACGATCTCCGGCCGGTGTACGAGCGCCCTGGCGACCATGAGCCGTTGCGCCATGCCGCCGGACAGCTCGGAGATCCGCGCATCGGCACGGTCGGCCAGCTTGAACAGGTCGAGCAGCTCCCGCGCGCGGTCCGCGGCGTCGCGGCGGGCCATGCCGAAGTAGCGGCCGTGGAACTCGAGGTTCTCGGCGACGGTGAGCTGGCGGTCGAGGGTGTTGGTCTGCGGTACGACGCCGATGTAGCGCTTCGCGGTCGCGGGCTCAGCGACGACGTCGACGCCGGCGACGTACGCCCGCCCCTCGGTCGGGATGACGCGGGTGGTGAGCATGCCGATCGTCGTGGACTTGCCTGCGCCGTTCGGGCCGAGGAGGCCGAAGAACTCGCCCTTCGCGACCTCCAGGTCGACGCCGTCGACGGCGCGGATCTCGTGGCCGGCGCTCTGGAAGACCTTGCGCAGGCCCTCGACGCGGATGGGTGCGGTCACTGGTCGCCTTCCTCGCCGAGACGTTCGACGGTGCGGACGAGGAAGCGGCGTACGACCGCCTCGTCGCGGGGGGTGAGGTCGCCGAACACCTCACCCATGGCCTTGGCGGCGGCGCGCTTGGTGGCGGCGAGCCTCTTCCTGCCTGTGTCGGTGAGGCGGACGCGGACGACGCGGCGGTCGTCGGTGCCGCGCTCGCGGACGACGAGGCCGTCGCGTTCGAGCGTGTCGACGACGCCGGTGACGGTGGCGGGGGTGACGTAGCAGCGTTCGGCGACCTCCCGCTGGGTCAGGCCGCCGGTGCCGTCGAGGGCCAGGAGCGCCTGCCAGCCGGCGTGCGTCATGCCCTGCTCCTCGAGCAGCCGGTGGAAGCGCGCGGCCGTCATCCGTCCCGCGATCCCGAGCAGCCGCCCGATGGGAGCGTCGTTCAGGTCGTTCACGTACTGAAGATTAGGACCCTAACGGTCAGGGCGTCAACTGCCGAGTGCCACGCGCAGGTCCTCGACGAGGTCGTCCGCGTCCTCGATGCCGACGGAGAGGCGTACGAGCCGCGCGTCGACCTCCAACGGCGAGCCGGCCACCGAGGCGTGCGTCATCTGACCGGGGTGCTCGATGAGCGACTCGACGCCGCCGAGCGACTCGGCCAGCGTGAAGACCCTGGTGCTCGCCGAGACCTTGAGCGCCGTCGCCTCGTCGCGGACGAGGAACGACACCATGCCGCCGAAGTCCTTCATCTGCTTCACGGCGATGTCATGGCCCTGGTGCTCCGGCAGGCCAGGGAACAGCACCTTGTCCACCGCGGGGTGCGCGGTGAGCATCTCGACGACGCGGGCGGCGTTGGCGCAGTGCTGGCGCATGCGTACGCCCAGCGTCTTGACGCCGCGCAGCACCAGCCACGAGTCGAACGGCCCGGCGACCGAGCCCATGGCGTTCTGGTGGTACGCCAGCTCCTCGCCGAACGTCGCGTCGCCCACGACCAGCGCGCCGCCGACGACGTCGCTGTGGCCGCCCATGTACTTCGTCGTCGAGTGCACGACGACGTCGGCGCCGAGGACGAGCGGCTGCTGGAGGTACGGCGACGCGAACGTGTTGTCGACGACCAGCCGCGCGCCACCGTCGTGCGCGATGCCGGCGAGTGCCTCGATGTCGGCGATCCCGAGCAGCGGGTTGGTGGGCGTCTCGACCCAGACGAGCTTCGTCTCCGGCGTCATCGCGGCGCGGACGGAGTCGTTGTCGGACACCAGCGCCGGGGTGAAGCGGACGCCCCACTTCTCGGCGACGCGGGCGAAGAGGCGGTAGGTGCCGCCGTAGGCGTCGTCGGGGATGACGACGTGGTCACCGGGCTTCAGCGCCGTACGCAGCAGGGTGTCCTCGGCGGCCAGGCCGCTGGCGAACGCGAGGCCGCGCGCGCCTCGTTCGAGCGCGGCCAGGCAGGTCTCCAGCGCGGTGCGCGTGGGGTTGCCGGAGCGGCTGTACTCGTAGCCGCGGTGCTCGCCGACGGCCGTCTGGGCGTACGTCGAGGTCTGGTAGATCGGCGTGATGACCGCGCCGGTGGCGGGGTCGGGGTCCTGGCCGGCGTGGATGGCCAGCGTCTCGAAGCCGTAGTCGGCCGGGTCCCAGTTCATCGCGCCTCTTCGCCGTGAGAGTCTTGCGTTCGAGTAGGTGAGAGTACGTGCAAGCAGCTCAGGGCAGGCGCCAGTACGCGCGCGGGTCCCTCGCCGACTTGCCCACCCATTGCACCACTCCCGCACGGAGCAGGGCATCGAGCCGGCGCAGCGTGGCGGGGCGGCCGAGGCCGAGCAGCTCCTGGACCTCCCCCGTGCTGAGACGGTCGGCCTCCCGCAGGGCCGACACGATCGTGCGCGTCTCGTCCGGGAGAGCCGCGTCGAGCGCCCGGTCCACCGGCTCTCCGGAGAGCACGACGTGGACGCTCCCCGAGGTCTGCCGGTAGAGCGGGTCGTCCAGCCCGGCGGCGCGCATCTCCTCGAACATGCGGCGGATCCCCTCTCCGAGCTCCTGCCCGAACCTGAGGTCGGCCAGGACGCGCGCGATCCGTGGGTTCCGCGCGTACCGCACGGCGTTCAACGGGTCGTCGAGTCGCACGAGACCCGGGAACCGCCCCGGGCTGCTCACCTCGATGCGGTCGTCGAACGCCTCGACCCGGATGTGGTCACCCGAGACGCTGTAGGAGCGGTGGACGACGGCGTTGACCAGCGCCTCCATCCAGGCGTCCTCAGGGACGAGCGGGACGTCCTCGAAGCGGCCGCTCCGCCCGAGCGCGCGCCGCGTCGGCTGCACCCTTCGAATGGCCTCGTACGCGTCGGTGATCTGGACCGGCAGGGGGCCCTCGAAGCGGACGTCGGTGTCGATCTGCTGGCGTGCGCCTGTGCCCCGGCCGGTGCCGCGGTAGCGCAGCACCCGCACGAACGCCTCGGGGAACCAGCGCTGCGGGTACTCCGCGAAGAGGAGGGCACCGGCGGTCGTGAGCTCGCCCTCCACAGCGAGCCCGCGCGCGGTGAGCAGCCGTTCGGCGTTCCGATGACCCAGCGCCGCGGCGTAGCCGTCGACGACGTCCTGGTCGAGCACGCCGAACCCCGCACCCGCGACGCGCTGGGCCTCGTACGCGGCCTGCCCCTTGTCGAAGAGGAGCTCGCGACGCTGGTCGTAGCTCAGCTTGCGCGTCTCGTCGCCGACCCGCAGGTAGACCTCGTCCTTGTGCGTGGTGTGGACCTGCGTGCCCGGCTCGACCCAGATCGCGAGAAGCTCGTCGGGCTCTCCGGCGTCGTTGAGGCACGGGACGAGCTCCACCCGATGCGGGACGACGGGGACCGTCAGGTCGAGTGCCGCCTGGCGCAGCGCGTTGACCCGGTCCGGAGCCGACCTCGTGCCGTCGACCCGCCCGCTGGAGGCGCCGACGACGGCGACGCCACCCTCGGCGTTGGCGAACGCGACCTCGAGCTGCGCGACCTTCTCGCGGCTGACCGACACCGACTTCCTGTCGAACCACTGGTCCTCGGGGAGCGCGAGGACCCGCAGGCCGACTTCAGCCGGGGGCGCCGTGAGCGCGGCGGAGACACGAGCGGTGGACATGAACGTACTCTAACATTGTTAGAGTAGAGAAGAGTAGTCTAACGCTGCGCCAGGAAGCCGAGCAGGTCGGAGCGGGTGAGGATGCCGACCGGCTTGCCGTCGTCGAGGACGAGCGCCGCGCTCGCCTGCTCGAGCGCGTGCATCGCCGCCGACACGGGCTCGCCGGAGCCGACCGCCGGCAGCGGCTTGGACATGTGCTTCTCCAGCGGCGCGTCGAGCGCGGCGCGGTCGTTGAACACCGCCTCCAGCAGCGCCGTCTCCACCACCGAGCCGACGACCTCCGCGGCCATGACCGGCGGCTCCTCCTTGACGACGGGCATCTGCGAGACGCCGTACTCGCGCAGGATCGCGATGGCCGACCCGACGGTCTCGTGCGGGTGCACGTGCACGAGCTCCGGCAGCGCGGTCCCCTTGCGGCCGAGCACCTCGCCGACGGTCGGCTCGCCGGACTCCTTCACGAGGAAGCCGAAGTCGGCCATCCACTCGTCGTTGAAGATCTTGGACAGGTAGCCGCGGCCGCCGTCGGGCAGCAGCACGACCATGACGTCGTCGGGGCCCAGCTCCTTGGCGACCCGCAGCGCGGCCGCGACGGCGAGGCCGCAGGAGCCGCCGACGAGCAGGCCCTCCTCGCGGGCGAGGCGGCGGGTGGTGTTGAACGAGTCGGCGTCGCTGATGGCCTCGATGCGGTCGACGACGGTGCGGTCGTACGTCTCCGGCCAGAAGTCCTCGCCGACCCCCTCGACGAGGTACGGGCGTCCCGACCCGCCGGAGTAGACGGAGCCCTCGGGGTCGGCGCCGACGACGACGAGGGAGGGGTTCTGCTCCTTGAGGTACCGCCCCGTGCCGCCGATCGTGCCGCCGGTGCCGATGCCCGCGACGAAGTGCGTGATGCGCCCGTCGGTCTGCTTCCAGATCTCCGGGCCGGTGGAGCGGTAGTGCGCCTCGGGGTTCATCGGGTTGGCGTACTGGTTGGGCTTCCACGCGTTCGGGATCTCGCGCGCGAGCCGGTCGGAGACGGAGTAGTACGACTCGGGGTGCTCGGGCGCGACGGCGGTGGGGCAGACGACGACCTCGGCGCCGAACGCGCGCAGCAGCCCGATCTTCTCGGAGCTCATCTTGTCCGGCATGACGAAGACGCACTTGTAGCCGCGCTGCGCGGCGACGATGGCGAGGCCGACGCCGGTGTTGCCGCTGGTCGGCTCGACGATGGTGCCCCCTGGCTTGAGCGCGCCGGAGCGCTCCCCCGCCTCGATCATCCCGAGCGCGATGCGGTCCTTCACCGACCCGCCGGGGTTGAAGTACTCGACCTTCGCGAGCACCAGGGGCTGCAGGCCCTTGGTGACGTGCGAGAGCCGGACCAGCGGCGTGCCGCCGACCAGGTCGACCAAGGACTCGTAGTACTCCACGCCGTTCCTCCGGATGCTCGCGCAGGGGCGGCTAGCGTACCGACGCGACGCCGTACGGAGGAGAGCCGGTGCCGCATTTCGAGATGACGACGACGCTCGACGTCGAGACGACCAGGGACGTGGCGACCCGGGTGCTCCACACGCGTGGGTACGTCGTGACGTGGGAGAACTCGTGGACGGGGCTCGGCCGCCGGCAGTTCGGCACGGTCGACCTGATCCTGTTCTCGCCGCACCAGGGCCTCACCGTGCTGCGGCTCCAGCGGGACGGCACGAACTGGTGGCTGTTCGGCGGCTTCGTCGGCGGGATGTGGGTCGGGGCGTTCACGAACCGTCTCGCGAACGCCGTCACGGACGCGCTCACCGAGCGCGAGGCCGCCGTGGGGTCCGCGTAGCTACGCGCAGGACTTCGGCCCGGCGTAGCCCGTCACGGAGTCGAAGTACACGACGACCCGCTCGGCACCCCCGGCGCTGATGCAGTAGCCGGCCTTGTCGGCACGATGCACCCGCAGCCGTACGCCCTCGTGGGCGGGCAGCCCCTCCGCGCGCAGCTTCGTCATGCTCGTGGTGTACATGCCGTCGTTGTCGGTGGCGTAGCTCTCCTCGGCCGTCGCGAGGTCCTTGAGCGCGGCCTTGATCTTCTGCGGGTCCTTCGTGAGGCCGACGGGCTTAGCGGCCGCCTTCGGCTTCGGCTTCGGCGCGGTCTGCACCGCGGCCGGCGCGGGGTCGTCGCCGCCGCGCATCGTGATCCCGGCGAACGCCGCGGCGCCCACGACGGCGACGGCCGCGACCATCCCGATGACGCGGCCGCTGAGGCGGCGCCCGCCGCCCGAGGGCGCGTAGGTGAACGTGGCCGGCGGCGCGGGGGACGGCGCGGGCGGGACGTACGGCGGCGGCTGCTGCTCGGTGTCGAAGGCCATGAGGCCGTATCGGCAGGAGAGCCAATTCGCTGTACTCCCCCGCGCGCGTTCTGTCAGTGTCCTTCGTTCGTGAGCTACATCGACGTCGCGCATCTCTCGTACGTCCTCCCCGACGGCCGCCCGCTGCTCGACGACGTGTCGTTCCGCGTGGGCGACGGCGCGCACGTCGCGCTCGTCGGCGCGAACGGCGCGGGCAAGACCACGCTGCTCCGCCTCGTCACCGGCGACCTCCAGCCGACCGGCGGCGTCGTGACGCACGGTGGCCGGCTCGGCGTGATGCGGCAGTTCATCGGCTCGATCCACGACGACTCGACGGTGCGCGACCTGCTCATCTCCCTCGGCGACCCGGGGCTGAAGAAGGCCGGCGCGGAGCTCGACGCGGCCGAGCTGGCGATGATGGAGAGCGACGACGAGAAGACGCAGATGCGGTACGCGCACGCGCTCGCGGTGTGGGGGGACGCCGGCGGCTACGACGCCGAGGTGCTGTGGGACACGTGCACGGTGGCGGCGTTCGACGAGCCGTTCTCCGCGGTGGGTCACCGGCTGGTGCGCACGCTGTCCGGCGGCGAGCAGAAGCGGCTGGCGCTGGAGGCGCTGATCCGCAGCGACGCCGCGGTGCTGCTGCTCGACGAGCCGGACAACTACCTCGACGTCGAGGGCAAGCGCTGGCTCGAACGCACCATCAACGACTGCCCCAAGACCATCCTGTACGTCTCCCACGACCGCGAGCTGCTCGCCAACACCGCCACGAAGATCGTCACCGTCGAGGCGCACTCGGCGTGGGTGCACGGCGGCGGCTTCGCGACGTACCACGAGGCGCGGCAGGCCCGCATCGACCGGCTCGACGAGCTGCACCGGCGCTGGGAGGAGGAGCACCAGCGGCTCAAGGACCTCGTCAACACGCTGCGCGTCCAGGCCAAGATCAGCCCGGACATGGCGTCGCGCTACCGCGCGATGGTGACGCGGCTGGAGAAGTTCGAGGCGGCCGGCCCGCCGCCGGAGCGGCCGAAGGAGCAGAAGGTACGGATGCGGCTCGGCGGCGGCCGTACCGGCGTCCGCGCGCTCGTCATCGAGGACCTCGAGCTGACCGGCCTGACCAAGCCGTGGTCGGCGGAGATCTTCTTCGCGGAGCGCGTCGCCGTCCTCGGCCCGAACGGCACCGGCAAGAGCCACTTCCTGCGCCTGCTCGCGGGCGAGAACGTCGCGCACACCGGCGTCGCGCGGCTCGGCGCGCGGGTCGTACCCGGGTACTTCGCCCAGACGCACGACGACCGGACGATCCAGGACAAGACGCTGGTCGAGGTGCTCTGGGAGGAGTCGCACGACCGCGGCAAGGCGATGGCGCGGCTGCGGCGGTACGAGCTCGACACGGCGGGCGACCAGAAGTTCCGGCACCTGTCGGGCGGGCAGCAGGCGCGCTTCCAGATCCTGCTGCTCGAGGTGCGCGGCGCGACGATGCTGCTGCTCGACGAGCCGACCGACAACCTCGACATCGCGTCCGCGGAGGCGCTGGAGGAGGGGCTGGCGGCGTTCGAGGGGACGGTCGTCGCGGTGACGCACGACCGGTGGTTCATGCGGTCGTTCGACCGGTTCCTGGTGTTCGGCGAGGACGGCGTCGTGTCCGAGGCGCTGGCGGCGCCGTAGGGCACGCGCCTCGACCCAGAAGTTCGTGATCTTGGCGACGTTCGTGACGGCCGGGCAGCAGAGACGTTGCCAAGATCACGAAATTCGTGAGGTCGGCGGGCTCCGCCGCCCGCCGCGCACTACCGTGTCGGCCATGGGTCTGCGGCGGCGCGTCGTGCTGGGTCTCGCGGCGACGACCGTCGCGGGCGGGTCGGTGCTCGGCGTCGAGGCGCTGATCGTGACGCGGCGGGAGTTCCTGTCCGCGGACACGGCGCCGCCGATCCGGGGGGAGTTCGGGCGGGCGTTCGCGCCACCGCTGCGGCTCGCGGTGCTCGGCGACTCGACGGCGGCGGGCGTCGGCGTCCGTACGGTCGAGGACACCGTCGCGGGCCGCCTGGCGAGGGTGCTGGCGGACAACGGCCGCTTCGTGACGCTCGATGGGCTCGGCGTCTCCGGCTCGCGGGCGGCGGACCTCGCGCCGCAGGTCTCGCGGGCGCTCGTCCACCCGCCCGACGTCGCGGTCATCCTCATCGGCGCCAACGACGCCACCCACCTCACCCGCATCGACGACGTACGCCGCGACGTCCGCGCCGCCGTCGAACGCCTCCACCAGGCCGGCGTCCGCGTCGTCGTCGGGACCTGCCCGGACATGGGCTCGGCGACGGCGTTCCTCCCGCCGCTGCGCCAGGTCGTCGCGTGGCAGGGGCGCCGGGTCGGCCACGCCTCCGGCGAGGCGGCGGTCATCGGGGGCGCGGCGGCGGTCGACATCGGCGCGGAGACGGGCCCGGCGTTCCGGTCGGACCCGGCGCGCTACCTGTCGTCGGACGAGTTCCACCCCTCGGCCGACGGCTACGCGCTGTGGGCCGAGGCGCTCGCGGGAGAGGTGCGCGCGGCGGCGGGGGTAGCGTTCGACTCCAGCACCTGACCTCCGAGGAGAACGCCATGCCTGAAGCCGTCATCGTCGCGACCGCCCGCTCCCCCATCGGGCGCGCGTTCAAGGGTTCGCTGAAGGACCTGCGGCCCGACGACCTGACCGCCACGATCATCCAGGCCGCGCTGGACAAGGTGCCCGCGCTGGACCCGCACACGGTCGACGACGTCATGCTGGGCTGCGGCCTCCCCGGCGGCGAGCAGGGCTTCAACATGGCCCGCGTCGTCTGCACGCTCCTCGGCCTCGACGACGTACCCGGTACGACGCTGACGCGGTACTGCGCCTCCTCGCTGCAGACGACACGGATGGCGTTCCACGCGATCAAGGCGGGCGAGGGCGACGTGTTCGTCAGCGCCGGCGTGGAGATGGTCAGCCGCTACGTCAAGGGCAACAGCGACAGCCACCCCGACACGACCAACCCCCAGTTCGCCGAGGCGCAGCAACGGTCCGAGCAGTTCGCGGCCGGCGGGCAGACGTGGTCGGACCCGCGCGAGGGCGGCAAGCTCCCCGACATCTACCTCGCGATGGGCCAGACCGCGGAGAACCTCGCCCAGCTCAAGGGCGTCACCCGCGAGGACCAGGACGAGTTCGGCGTGCGCTCGCAGAACAACGCCGAGAAGGCCATCGCCGACGGCTTCTGGGCCCGCGAGATCACGCCGGTCACGACGCCCGACGGCACGGTCGTCAGCACCGACGACGGCCCGCGCCCCGGCGTGACGATCGAGGCGGTCAGCCAGCTCAAGCCGGTGTTCCGCCCCGACGGCACCGTCACCGCCGGCAACTGCTGCCCGCTCAACGACGGCGCCGCCGCGGTCGTCGTCATGAGCGACACCAAGGCCGCGGAGCTCGGCATCACGCCGCTCGCGCGCATCGTCTCCACCGGCGTCTCCGCGCTGTCGCCCGAGATCATGGGCCTCGGCCCGGTCGAGGCGACCAAGCGCGCGCTCGCCAAGGCCGGCATGTCCATCGGCGACATCGACCTCGTCGAGATCAACGAGGCGTTCGCCGCGCAGGTCATCCCGTCGTACCGCGACCTGGGCATCGACATCGACCGCCTGAACGTCCACGGCGGCGCGATCGCGGTCGGACACCCGTTCGGCATGACCGGCGCCCGCATCACCGGCACGCTCCTCAACGGCCTGGAGTTCCGCGACAAGACGTTCGGGCTCGAGACGATGTGCGTCGGCGGCGGCCAGGGCATGGCGATGATCGTGGAGCGGCTGGCGTAACGGGCGTAGTCACTTCGGGTGGTTGTCGCGCGAGGCCATAGGTCACACGGGCCCGCTCGGCGACCATAGGGACGTGCACCCAGCGCTCGTCGTCGCGCTGCCGCTCGTCATGGCAGCGGTGGCCCTCCTCGCGTTCCAGCGCGGGTACCTCGCGGCCCGGCGCAACGACGACGTCCGCGTCCGCCTCCTCGTCGACATCGTCGGCGACGCGATGTCGGTGGTGGGCGACCGCTCGGCGTCCGACGCCGTCGTACGACGGCTCGCGCAGGTCCTCGACGCGGACGCGACGGCGGTCGGGTTCGTCGACGAGGGGCGGCTGCACCTGTTCGGGATGCACGGCTACGACGTCGGCGTCAGCAGCCACTCGCTCGCGAAGGGCGAGGGCATGTCCGGGCGCGCGTGGGAGCTCGGTCAGCCCCTGGTCGTCGAGGACGTACGCCGCGAGCCCGGCTACCTCGCCGGCAGCAACGGCATCCGCAGCGGCGTGTACGTCCCCGGCAAGGCCCGCGGCCGCGTCACCCTGGTGGTCGCCGCAGAGTCGCGGCGGGTGGCGGCGTACTCCCAGAAGGACCTGCTCCTCATCGCGCCGCTCGCCGACCTGCTCGCGTCGATGCTGGAGAGCCGGCGGATGCTGCGCGAGGCGGAGCAGCTGGAGGAACGCCTGCTCACCCTCGTCGGCCACGAGATGCGCACGCCGCTGACGACGATCTTCGGGTCGCTGACGACCCTGCGGCACTACGCCGAGCGCATCGACGCGGCCGCACGCGACGACCTGCTCGACGCCGGCCTGCGCGCGTCCCGCCGCCTCGAACGCCTCGTCGAGTCGCTGCTCATGGCGGCGCGGCTCGACGCGGAGGACGTGACGTTCCGGCGGACGTCGCTGCTCGTGCACGGCGTCGTCGCCGACGCGGTCGCGGCGAGCGCGGTGGAGGGTCGCGTCGCGATCGACGTGCCCGCGACGCTCGGCGTCACCGCCGACCCCGTCCACCTCGGCACGGTCGTTCAGCAGCTCGTCGAGAACGCCGTCGTCCACGGCGGCGACGGCCCCGTCGAGGTCGTCGCGTACGACGCGGGCGCGGACATCGTCGCGATCGAGGTCCGCGACGAGGGGCCGGGCATTCCCGTGGACGAGCAGGAGGCGGCGCTCGGACGGTTCCGGCGGATCGGCGAGCACAGCGTTCCGGGGACGGGTCTCGGCCTCTACCTCGCGCGGCGGCTGGTCGAGGGCATGGGCGGCGAGCTGGCGCTGCGTTCCGCGCCCGGGCTGGGCTGCACGGTCGAGGTGCGGCTGCCGGCCTTGGCGCCCGTGACCGGGCTGCCCGCGCAGCGGGAGTCGAACGACGCCGACGTCACTGCCCGCTAGTCCACCTCGGCCATCGTGGCGGCGTAGGCCGCGAGCGCGTGGTCCGCGGCCTCGTCGGTCGCGACGAGCACGAGGTCGTAGGTCACCACCGCCAGCTGGTCCGCGAGCACGTCCTCGCGCGGCGGAGCCGGCGGCGTGCCGTGCATGGTGGTGCCCTCGATGGCGTGGGCTGTGTCGGCGATGGTGCGGACGAGCTCGGTGACGGCCTCGGCGCGGGTCCTGCCCCGCGGCGTGCGCGTCCGCCACCAGCCCGTCGAACGGCGGCTGACGCGGCGTACGGCCTGCTCCCCCGCGCGCGCCACCCGCTCCGCGGCGGAACTTGTCACACCCCCAAGTTACCGTTCTCCCATGACCCGCCGACTCGCCGCCGCCCTCGCGCTCCTCGCGGCTGTCGCGTGCTCACCCGACGCGCCGGCGGCGGCGCCGTCACCCTCGCCGTCGGCGTCGTCCGTCTCCCCGTCCCCGTCCGCCTCGTCGGCCTCGCCGTCGCCGGCGGCCACGCGGACCGCGTCGCCCTCGCCGTCGCCGAACCCCGCGGTGGCCTGCCCGGCGTCGTACGCCGCGCCCGACCCCCGCCGCCCCGTCGTCGACCTGCGCTTCGTGGTCGGCGACGACAAGCGGACGGTGCGCGGGAGCGAGTCGGTGACGTTCACGCCGGATCGTCCTGTCGACCGGCTGGTGTTCCGGCTCTGGTCCAACGGTCCGGCCTCCCGCCGCGGCGGCGGGTCCAGCCGCGTGACGAAGGCCGTCGTCGACGGCCGCGCCGCCACCGTGTCGACGTCGCAGTCGGGGACGCTGGCGTCGATCCCGCTGGGGCTCACCGCGCCCGCCGGCACCGCGATCCAAGCCGACCTCGACTTCGTCATGACGCTGCCGTCGGGGGTCAACGAGCGCTGGGGGCGTTCCGGGCAGACGGTGTGGTTCGGGTCGGGGTTCCCGCTGCTCGCGTGGGAGCGCGGCCGCGGGTGGGCGGTCGAGCCTCCGACGTCGGCGTTCGCGGAGGCGGCGACCAGCGAGGCGTTCCGGCTCACGCTGACCGTCGACGCGCCGGCCGGCGACGTCGTGCTCGCGACCGGAGAGCACGTCCGGAAGGCGGGGCGCCTCCGCGTCCGCAGGGCGGCGGCGGTGCGCGACGTGCTCGTGGCGGTGGGTCCGTTCCGCGTGGCGAAGGGCACGGCGCGCGGGACGCCCGTGACCGTGGGCGTCGCGCCGGGGCTGTCCGACAACCCCGCGGCGCTGCTGGCGCTGCACCGGTCGGGGATCGCGGCGCTGGCCGACCGGTTCGGGCCGTTCCCGTACGAGTCGCTCGACGTCGCCGTCGTGCCCGTGGTCAGCGGAGGGATCGAGTTCCCCGCGGGGATCATCCTCGGCACCCGGCAGGATCGGGACGCGACGCTCGTGCACGAGATCGCGCACGAGTACTTCTACGGCCTCGTCGGCGACAACCAGGGGCGCGACCCGTGGCTGGACGAGTCGTTCGCGACGTACGCGGAGGCCCTGGTCCGCGGCACCGGCGGGCGGTACCTCTCGACGTCGATCCCGGCCTCGGGGCGCAACCGCGTCGGGCGGCCGATGACGTACTGGGAGCAGCACCGCGACGACTACTACCGCTCCGTCTACGTCCAGGGCGCGGCCGCGCTGCTGCGCGCGCGGGCGACGGTGGGGGCGGCGGCGTTCGACCGGGCGATCCGCTGCTACGTCAACGCCAACGCCCACCGCGTCGCGGTCCCCGCGGACCTGCGGCGGGCGCTGCGGGCGTACCCGGCGGCGGTGGCGGCGCTGGTCCGGGTGGGTGCGTTACCGCCCGGGTGAGTAGTCCGGAACCGCCCAACTCAGGGCTTGCGCGGGGGGTCCGCGGCGGGGCAAGGTGGCGGGTATGGATCGCTGACGCCCTCTGGAGGCCGCATGTCGCTGCACCACTCCTTGGAGACCCACCAGAACCTGCTCCAGCGGATCCCCGAGGTGACCGGTCGGCGCCTCCCGCAGTGGTTCGAGACGATCGAGAACGGGCCCGCCCTGCTCCGCTTCGAGGAGCGGGTCAACTGGCTCAAGGACGAGCACGACCTCCCCCACGGCTACGCCACCGCGCTGGTGTACGAGCACGACCAGCGCCGCCGCGCCGTCTAGGAACGAGGCTCGCGGGCGCAACCGGGAGCCTTTTCCATCGTGGCGTGGTGTTGACGGGTGTGGCGTGTTGGCGCGCAGCGGGTGTCGGGGTTGAACGCAGCAACGGAGCCCGTGATCTTCGCGGATGTCTAAGGCCGTGAGGATCGGAGGGCTCCGTTGTGGTGACCTATCCTGCCGTGCTCGACCTGCCGCGGGAAGTCGTCGACTCGCTCGCGGTGCTGCTGGCGCAGCACCGCGTCGACGTGGGCAGCCGGTGGCGGCGGTTGTCGCCGTATCGGCAGGCGGTGCTGGTGCTCGCCCGGTTGCGCAAGGGCGAGACGCTGGCCGCCTTGGCGGCCGGGTTCGGTGTTGGCGTCGCGACGGCGCACCGCTACTGCGAGGAGGCCACCGCGCTTCTCGCCGCGCACGCGCCGACGCTCACCGACGCCGTCGAGCAGGCGCGCCGGGCCGGGTGGGCGGTGCTCGACGGCACCCTGGTGCCGACCGACCGGTTGGCGGACAAGCGGTTCAACTCCGGCAAGCACCGCGCTTACGGCGTCAACGTGCAAGCGCGCATCTCCCCGCACGGGCGGCCGCTGTGGTGCTCGGCGCCGCTGCCCGGCGCCACCCACGACCTCACCGCCGCCCGCTCCCACGGGATGCTCGACGCCATCGCCGCGGCCGGCGTCACCGTCCTCGCCGACCGGGCCTACACCGGCGCCGCCGAGCTGCTGCTGCCCTACAAGACCTGGAACGGCCGGACCCTCTCCTCCGCCAAACAGGCCGCGAACCGCGCACACGCCGCGCTCCGCAGCCTCGGCGAACGCGGCTTCGCGGTCCTCAAGACCTGGCGCATCCTGCGCCGGCTCCGCACCTGCCCCTGGCGCGCCGGCCCCATCGTCGCCGCCATCCTCACCCTCGAACACCTCTGACGATGGAAAAGGCTCC